>CANQOH010000080.1 GCA_947625425.1 uncultured Bacilli bacterium | reverse complement strand
CTTAAAGAATCACAAAAGAAACAAAGAGAAAGTAATAAAGATGTTAAGGAATATCAATTAAGTCCTAATATCGATATTCATGACTTTAATACACGTAAAAAGAATGCGTATGATTACTTAGTTAAAGGACATAAAATTAAAGTTACGATTAGATTTAAAGGTCGTAGAATAGATCGTCCTGAATTAGGTAAAGAAGTTATGATTCGTTTTGCTGATGAATTAAGTGATGTATCTTCTATAGAAGCTCAACCTAAATTAGAAGGTCGTACAATGATTATGTTATTAGCACCAAAAAAATAAATTTTAGAAAGAGGAAGTAGATTATGGGAAAATGTAAACAAAAAACACATAAAGCATCTAGTAAAGTATTAAAAGCTAAGAAAAATGGAGAATTAGTTTATAAAAAATCTAATGGTAATCATATTACTGGAAAAGATTCAGCTAAAGCTGTTAGACAAAGAAGAATTAAGGGTGTATTAAGTAAAGGAGATACTAGACGTCTTAAAGACTTTATCTAGTACAGAGAGGGGAAGTTTGAAATGACAAGAGTTAAAGGCGGAAATGTCGCTAAAAATAGAAGAAGAAAAGTATTAAAAGCTGCTAAAGGTTATTTTGGATCTAAACATAGATTATTTAAAACAGCACAAGAACAAACATTCCATAGTGGAGTTTATGCATTTAGAGATAGAAAACAAAATAAGAGAAACTTCAGAAAATTATGGATTCAAAGAATTAATGCAGCATGTCGTGAAAATGATATCAGTTATTCTAAATTTATTAATGGTTTAAATAAAGCTGGTATTGAAGTTAATAGAAAGATGTTAAGTACTATTGCTATTGATGATCCTAAGGCATTTGCTGAATTAGTTAAAACTTCTAAAGCTGCTTTAGATGGTAAAGTAGTAGCTCCTAAAAAAGAAGTTAAAGCTGAAGCTAAAAAAGAAGTTAAAGAAGCTAAAGTAGAAGTTAAAGCAGAAGTAAAAGACTACTCTAAGATGACAGTTGCTGAATTAAAAGAAGTAGCTAAAGAACAAGGAGTAGAAAATTATACTTCTATGAAAAAAGCTGAATTACTAGAAGCTATTAAGTAATCATTATTGATTACTTTTTTTTGGCTGATAATCTTCATTTTGTTGAAAACTATAAAAGATTAAGGTATAATTAAGGTTAGTATAATATGGAGTGATGAAGATGCGTAAGATAATGGCATGTTTAGATGTTGGCTCAGATACTGTTAAATTAGTAGTTGGGGAAATTGTTAGAAAAGATTTAAATATTTTAGCCGTTGCTGAAGCTCCTTCAAATGGTGTTAAAGAAGGAATTGTTGAAGATTCTAACTTATTAATGGAACCACTTAAAAGTGTTATACGTAAATGTGAAGAAGTTATTGGATTACCAGTTCATCAAATGATTGTTTCAGTACCAGCAGTTAATGCTTCATATTCTGTAGTTATGGGGAATATAAATATTAATAATGAAGGTTTTTTAATTGATGGTAAGGATGTTATTCATGTTATTCAAAAAGCTGTTAAATCAGTTAAAAATGATGAATTAGAATATATCTCTATGATTCCAACTAGTTTTGCTTTGGATGATAATAGAGTAGTAAAAGATCCTAAAGGATTAACTTCTAAAACCTTATCTGTTAGAGGAGTTATGGTATCTGCCCCTAAGAAGAATATATACCCTATATTAGCTTGTTTAGAAAAGCTAGGAGTTGATGTGGTAGATATCGCTTTATCAGCGATAGGTGATTATTATGAATATAAAACAAAAGAATATGATAAAGAGGTTGGCGTTGTAATTAATTTAGGTGAAGAAACGACAACAATGGCGGTATTTAATAAGGGAGTTTTAACTAATTCTAAAGTATTAAATTTAGGTAGTAGAAATATAGATAATGATATATCTTTTATATATAAGGTTCCTTTATATATAGCTAAAAGTCTTAAGGAAGAATTTGCCTTAGCACATAAAAATATGGCTCAAGCTAGTGATACTATTGAAATAGAAGATAAAACTTCACGTGTGATTAAAATTAATCAATTTGAAATTAGTGAAGTCGTTATGAGTAGAATTTTAGAGATTCTAAATATGACGAAGAAAGAAATAAATATCTTAACAAAAAAAGAAATAAGTTATATAATATTTACAGGAGGATTGACGGAGTTCAAAGACTTTAATCTTACTTTACAAGAAGTTTATGGTAATGATGTGGTATTAGGTAAGGTTATGGAAATTGGCGTTCGCAATAATAAGTATAGTTCATGTTTGGGCTTACTTAAGTATTATTCTTATAATGCTAAATTAAAAGATAAAGATTATTCGATGTTTTCAATAGAAGAACAACAAGAATTAAGTGGAACTGTTTTAACAGAGGAAAATGATAGTATTATGGCTAAGTTGTTCGGCTATATATTTAATGGTTAATGAGGAGGATTAAGATGCAAGAATTAGAAAGAGATCAGATTGCTAAGATTAAGGTTATAGGTGTCGGTGGCGGCGGTTGTAATGCTGTTAATCGTATGATTGAATCTGGTGTTGGTGGCGTTGAATTTATTGTTGCTAATACTGATTTACAAGTTTTAAATGTTAGTAATGCGGAAACTAAATTACAAATAGGTAAAAGTATTACCGAAGGTTTAGGAGCTGGAGCTAATCCAGAGATTGGACGTGAAGCTGCCTTAGAAAGTAAGAAAGAAATAGAAGAAGCCTTAGCTGGTGCTGATATGATTTTTGTTACTTGTGGTTTAGGTGGAGGTACTGGTACTGGTGCTGCACCTATTGTTGCAGAAATAGCACAAGAACAAGGAGCTTTAACCGTAGCAATTGTTACTAAACCATTTAAGTTTGAAGGACGTAAAAGAATGGAACAAGCTGAAGTTGGTCTTGAAGAACTTAAAAAACATGTTGA
>CANQOH010000079.1 GCA_947625425.1 uncultured Bacilli bacterium | reverse complement strand
ATATATCTTTCATAATATGCACTAGAAAGTTGTCTATCTAATTCAGCTTTAGAATAATTATTTTTAATAGCCATTTTAACATAAAATTCTCTTTCTTCTTTAGTTTTAGTACCAGATAATATTAGTAAATTATTAGTCCAGCTTAATTGTGTCACTAGTGGTGACACAATTTCATCATCTTTATAAGTTTCATAGAATTGAACCATTCTATAAATTCCTCTTCGGCTAAAGCCTTGTAAAGTTGGATATTTATTTTTTATAAAAATTGCTAAACTATCAACAACTTTACTTCCCCATTTATTACTTTGTATTTGTTCACTAACAAAATGGCCCACATCCCAATATAATGCTATTAATTCTTCATTTACTTTTCTATATGCATTATTTCTTCTGGTTTCGATCATTTCGATAATTTTTGAAAAATCATCAAAATGTTCATCTTTTTTTATTAAATCACTCATTATTATCTCCTTTCGTTTTAAATATTATTATAAACAAAAATATTCAATATTTTAAGGCTTTATTTTATTTTTAGGACACAGAAAGACTCGATGTGACTAGTGTATGGGAACATATCTAAGCCTTTAATTACTTCAATATTGTAAAGTTCTTTTAGTTCGTTTAAATCACGAGCTAAAGTCATTGGGTCACATGAGACATAGATTATTTTATCTGGTTTAAAATTAATAATAGTATTTAGAGTTACTTTATCTAAGCCAGCACGAGGTGGATCTAAGATAATGGTATTAATATGTTCTTTAATTTTAGGTAGACATTTTCTAGCATCACCTAACATATAATAGATATTTTCTCTTTTATTTATTTTAGCATTAGTTATAGCATTTAAGACAGCATTACGTACTATTTCAATACCAAAAGTCTTTTTAGCTTTTTTAGAAGCATTAATACCTAGAGTACCTACTCCACAATATAAATCTAAGATAACTTCATTATCTTCAACATACTCATTAACTAAATTAAATAATTTAGAACATATATCACGATTTATTTGAAAGAAGGAATCATAAGAAACAGTAAATAATTGGTGATTAATTAATTCAATATAAGAAGAATCGCCTTCAATTGCTTTATTATTTAAAACAATACCAGCTATTTTATAATGCTCTTTTAAATAAGTTATATCTGGTTTAATTTGATCTTTAGTTTTAATCCATAATAATAATTCATTATTATAATTACTACGAATAACTAATTCACCATTTTTAATATTTAAATAAGGTATATCTTTAATAAAGTCATTAATTGAGTTTTCCGCAATTGGACATTTAGTTATAGGGATTATTTTATGAGTAGCTTCTTTATAATAACCTATCTTCTTTTTATTAATCTTTAGAGTTACTTTATTACGATAATTTAAGTC
Source organism: uncultured Bacilli bacterium (assembly GCA_947625425.1). Next base: position 1,570 of record CANQOH010000079.1, on the reverse strand, counting down.
TTTAGAAGAAATTATTTCAATATCCTTTTCTATTTTAGCATACTTATAGATAATACTTTGTAATTTATCTTTTTTAAAAGTTAAAGTATCAGAATACGATATATGAAGTAAATTACAACCACCACATTCTTCATAATATGGACAGATACTATCTACTCTATTAGGACTTTTTTTAAGATATTCCGTTACAATAGCTTCATTATATTTTTTATATTCTTTAGTTATTTTAATATTAACTATTTCATCTGGTAAAGCATTAGTAACAAAAGTTATCTTATCATTAACATAACAGATACCACGACCAAAATTATCTAATTTTTCAATTTTTAAGTTATTCATATTCATACCTCATTTTAATTATACTAAAGATTAGTGTTTTAAGTTAAATAAATTATTATATTTTAGTAATTATTGGTAACAATATTAATGGTGAATATTATGTTATACGATAGAATAAGAAAAGAATTTAATAATTCAAGTGATTTAAAGTATAAAAAAATAAATGATGTTAATGTAATATATTTAGAGAGTTTATGTAGTAGTAATAGTATTAACGATTTTATTTTAATGAATTTAACGATTGGTAAACCTTATGTGTTTTTAAAAGATATTATTAGTGGACCTAATGTTATTTATTTAACAGATGAAAAACAAATTAGTAATTATTTACTTAATGGGTTTGCATTAGTTTATGATGATAATGATATGATTGTTTGTGAAGTTAAGGGAGATTTATATCGTAGTGTTAGTGAACCTTTAGCTGAAACTTCAGTTAATGGACCTAAGGATGCTTTTAATGAAAATATTATTGTTAATATGGGTTTAATTAAAAGAAGAATTAAAGCACCTAATTTAGTTAATATTGATTATGATTTAGGAAGAAAGACAAAGACTAAAGTATCGATGCTTTATTTAAAAGATATTGCTAAGAAGAAGTTTGTTAAAGCAATTGATGATAAGTTAAAGAAAATTGATATTGATGGAATTGTAGATATTGAAATACTTTATAATCTTTTAGGGAGTAAACATCCTTTACCGACGATTTTAAAGACCGAAAGACCTGATAAAGTATGTACAGCATTACTTGAAGGTAAGATTGTTTTAATAGCGGATAATTCTTCTTATGCGTTAATAATGCCAGCTTTTTTTGTTGATTTTATTAATCCTCAAGGAGATAACTATGTCAAAGCTGTTAATGTTAATTTTTTAAAAGTATTAAGATTTTTATGTTTGATTATAACTATGACATTACCAGCTTTATATATATCAATTATTAATTATAATTCAGAGTCGATACCCCTTAATTTATTAATTTCTTTTCAAGCTGCTCGTAGTGGAGTTCCCTTCCCTTCAGCATTTGAAGCCTTTTTTATGATTATTTTATGTGCCATATTAAGGGAAAGTGATATGAGGTTTCCTTCTAATTTTGGTAGTTCAATCTCCATACTAGGAGCTTTAATACTTGGTGAAGCGGCAGTAGCAGCTAATATAGCTAGAATATCCCAGTTCTTTGGCAACCTGCAGAATGTGCGCCTTAGTTTCTTCTCCAACGTCATTATGACCGTTTAAC
>CANQOH010000078.1 GCA_947625425.1 uncultured Bacilli bacterium | reverse complement strand
CTTTGCTGAAGAAGTAATGGCTCAAATTAACAATTAATATAAATTAGACACTTTTTAGACAAGTGTCTTTTTTATTGCTAATAAACCCTTGCTTTCATGATATAATAACAAGTAGGAAGTGATTATTGTGAACCCTAAAACCAAAAGCCTCATTAGAAAGATAATCTATGCCATATTATTTCTCTTAATGGCTGTTGCTTTTGTCTATTTAAGTGAAAAATATTCAAGTAACAGTGAAAGAAAAGTATATACTATTAATGATTATTATGCGGAAAATAATAATAAATACTACGAAGTAGTAACTGGTAACAAAATGATATCATTACTACGTAATGGTCATAATATCATCTTTATTGGTAGTAGTAGTTCTATATATAGTCAAAAATATATTGAAGAAATCGATAAAATCTTTAACTCACTTAAAATTGATAAAGTATATTATTATGATTTAAATAATGATAAATACCAACAGAACTCTAATTACTATGAAATAAAAGAATTATTAGATGGTTACTTAACATCTACAGATGATAGTGATAATAACTTACTAGCTCCTAGTTTATATATCATAAATAATGGTCAAGTAGAATACTATAATACAGAAACTTCAACCATGAAAAACACCTCTAGTGTTGAATCATATTGGACTGAAGAACAAGAATTAATCTTCCAAGGCGAAGTAACCAATGCTATAAATAAATATTATTTGAATAAATAATAAATATGCATTATAATTTAATCATGAAGGAGAGAATATAAATGATTGATACTGAAGTTGAATTTAAAATGATGAGTGCTCTTGAAGTAATGGATAATCGCTTTACCACAATTAGAGCTGGTCGTGCTAATGCTGCTATGGTTAATGGTATTAATGTTGATTATTATGGAACACCAACTCCAATTCAAAGTTTAGCTAATATAACTGTTCCTGAAGCTAAGACTTTAATGATTAAACCTTTTGATCGCTCATGTCTAAAAGAAATAGTTAAAGCTATTCAAGAAGCTAATCTTGGTATAAATCCAACTGATAATGGCGAATCAGTAATTCTAACAATGCCTGAACTAACAGAAGATCGTAGAAAAGACTACGTTAAACAAGCTAAACAAATAGCTGAAGAAACTAAAGTAGCTTTAAGAAAAGTTCGTCAAGAAGCTAATGATGATATCAAAAAAGATGAATCAATTACTGAAGATGACGAAAAAAGAATGCTTGATGAAGTTCAAAAATTAATTACTGAATATAATAAAAAAGTTGATGAAAAACTAAAAGAAAAAGAAGACGAATTAATGGCTATTTAAGCAAACGAAAAGTTTGCTTTTTCTTTGCAAAAATATTTACATTTTTAAGTAATCTATATATAATAAATACCATTACACAAAAAGGTGATTAATATGGCAGAAAACTCAATGGACTATGGCATCATATATCGTAAAGCTAAATTAGGACCAAATAAGTATCTTTTATTTCCTTTAGATATTGTTGAAGGATATAGTATGGGAAACGAATTTTTAAGTGATCCTATCTATAAAACAGCAACATCTACGGAAAACTTTCAAGATAGTGATTTTTTAGTTGACACAATATATAGTTATAACGATCTATTAAGTCATTATGAATATGATGATATCGATTTTGTTAAAGAATATTTCCTAAGTGAAGCTAAAGATTATTTTTACTATGTTGAAATAACACCAACTGATATTATTAAACGTAAATTAGATCTTCGTATCTTAACTTCCTTAAATCCTCGTGAAACATATGAATCTTTAAATAAAGAGCCATCAGTTGTCTTAAATAATGATGCCTTAAGTATTTTACTAAGTATTAGAGAACTTCCTGCCTTAAGACAAGAACTATTACGCTATCAAACCTTAGTTGGTAAATTTAAAACTGAAGAAGCTAAAAATGGTACAACTAAAATAGTTGTTGAAAATAGTCATGTTGTGGAAATTCAAACCAATCGTCAAGTTAAAAATGCTCCACAAGTTGTTCCAGATAGGGAAGATGTCAAAGTATTTCCCGATAAAGATGGTGTTAGTTTACCAGGTTTAGAAAAGTATATAAAAGAGCGTGTTTTTGGTCATGATGAAGAAATAAGAGTTATTGCTAAAACAATGTTAATGAACTATCGTGCTAAAGCTAAATATGGTACAGAACCAATCCTAATTTTAGGTCCTACTGGTACCGGTAAAACCGAAACAGTCAAAGCAGCTTCCGAATACTTAAATATTCCTTTTATTGAAATAAATAGTGCTAACTTAGTTCCTCAAGGTATTAAAGGTCCATCTATTGAAGATTATATTTATTCCTTAATCGTCTCTTGTAACTATGATTTAGATAAAGCTGAAAAAGCCATGGTCTTCTTTGATGAATTCGATAAAATAGGGGAAAGTGATTTAGATATTAAAAGTGTTGTTAAAGAAATAATGTTAAAATTCTTTGAAGGAACAACTTTCTTAATCGATAAACCAACTGATGATTATAATTTTCGAACTCATATGTTAAATAAAGTATATGCTGGAGCTTTCCAAAACTTATTTGATGCCAAGAAAGCAATTGGCTTTGGAGCAACCAGTGAAACCCCAACTTTAAATCGTCAAAAAATATATGAAGATCATTACTTCGGTAAAGAACTAGTAACCAGAATTCCCCATATCATAACTTTTAATCCGCTAGATCGTGAAACCCAAAAAAGAGTAATTCTTGAATCTAAACTAAGTGTCTTACTAAGAAAAAAGCAAAGATATGAAGAAGAATTCCACACAACCTTAACTGCAACTGATGAATATATTGATGGTGTTCTAAGTCGTTTAGCAGCTTCCGAAAAAAGTATGCGTGATTTAAATAATATTATCTTAGATACTTTAAATCAAGTAGAGTGTAGTCTTCTTGAAAACGAAGGCCATACTAGTGAAGTAATTCTAACTGGTGAAACAGTTACAGATCCTTATAAATTTACATTAAAATAACAAAATAAAACGTACTTCAATGAAGTACGTTATTATTTTATGGTGTCCCCGAAGTGATTCGAACACT
>CANQOH010000077.1 GCA_947625425.1 uncultured Bacilli bacterium | reverse complement strand
ATTATGAAAAATTTAAAATTATTTGTATTCGCACTTTGTGCTGTACTTTTATCCGTTGTTACTGTTAATGCTGCTACTTGTAACTTACCTGGTGAAACAGGACAATCTTCTGATTGCCAAGCAATCGTAAATGGTGTCGGATATGATACTATTGACCATGCTTGGACTCAAGTAGAAGCAAACGGAGGCACATTAGAAGTTATAGGAACAAATACTATTACATTTAATGCTGCTCATACCATAACAAAAAATATAACTATTAAAGGACTTGCAGCAAATAAAGTTAATTTAAGTGCTAGTGGAGTATTTACAATTGCTAATAATGGTTCTTTAACATTTGAAAATGTTGTATTAGATGTTAAACATACAATTACTGTAAATAAAGGCGGTAATTTAGTATTTAATAATGTTGCTGTTACTTCAGATCAAATCTTAGTTACTAATAATGGTACAACAACTGTAAATGGTGGTACTATAAAAGTTACTAATCATTCTGCATTTGAAAATGCTGGTACTTTAACATTAAATAATGTAACAAGAGTTGATGCTTCTGTAGCATTAGTACTTGTAAAAAATGGTAGTTCAACTATAGTTGATGGTGGAAAATATGTAGTTAAAAATTTATTTACAGCACCATCTGCTAATCCTGTAAAACAACCATTAAGTTCTGACTTACCAGACGAAGTTGCTGCTAAATTTGTAGTAAGATCTGGTAATGTTGTAGCAACAGATGGTTCAACAGTAGATCATGAAATGAATGTTACCTTTGAAAATGCAACATATAATGTATCAAGCGGCAAAGCTTTAACTCTTACAAAAGGAACATTAACTGTTAATGGTGGTAGTATTACAGCTCAAAATGGTGATGCTATTGATGTTAATGGTACTACTGATGAAGCTAAGTTAACTGTTACTGGTGGTACTGTTGAATCTACTACTGGTGGTTATGCATTAGCATTAAAAAATACTAAAGCTACTTATGTTGTTAGTGGTGGAATATTTAATAGTAAAGGTGCTAAAGGAAGAACTGCTATTTACTTAAACGGTGGTATGGTTTCTAAAGTTGATGGTAAAGTTGTAGTAACTGAAGCTCTTAGAGGAATTCTAACTGGTGGTAAATATTTAAATAATATTATTGCTAAAGTTGATGTTGATGGTGGAACATATGATGTTTCTAATCAATTAGTTGCTGAAGGTTACACAGTTAAAACTGAAGATCCTTACAAAGTAGTAGTTTCAACTAAAGCTGCTGAAGAAACAAATAAACCTGGTGCTAAACCTGGAGAAGAAGCTCCTAATACTTTCGATGCTGGTCTAGTTTATATGGGATTAGCTCTAAGTGCTATTGGTGCATCTGTTGTTTCAGTAAGAAAATTAAGAAATAACTAATTAATCTTAAAATAAAAACGAAGTTCACTTGAAACTTCGTTTTTTTATTATTATCTTTTATATAAATATAAAATGTCTAGTTTTGATTGAAACTAGACATTTATTTTTTTTATTTTAGTATGTATCTTGTATTTGGACCATTACCGATTTTTTCAATTATTTTATCATCAATCATTTTATTTAATATTGTTGAAGTGGATGTCTTTTCTTTATCAATTAATTGTTCAGCATCTTTTCTTGTAATTTCTCCATATCTATTTAAGTAATTGATAATTTTTTTATTATCGTCATCAGTACTACCATTATTTAAAGTAATTTTTGGAATCTTTACAATAAATGATGATGGTAATGCTTCAACAATAAATCTTAAATTTTTATTTTGATAGAAAGCATTGACTCTTCTTAATCCACTTCCAATTGCTTCAACTCTTTTTAATCTCATAAATATAGATTGTAAATATGGATTTCTAGAAGTAGACAAACCAGCTAAGACATCATTAATTGTTATGTTCCCATATAATGAACCATAACTAATAAATTCAACATAATCATTTTTATAAATATTAATAATATTTGATGTAATAGTAGAATAATCTCTATGTATTAATGAGTTTAAAATAATTTCTCTTAAAATAAATTCAGGATATTCTTCTATATCTTGTCTAATTGAATTATCAATTAGACCATAAGTTGCTGAATTTAATTTAAGATAATCTAAAGATTTATCATATATTTCTAATAAAGATCCTTTAAATTCTTTCCTATCTAAAAAGTTAGTTTTTTCTACTGATTCATATGTTGCAACTTTTATAGTAAATGGATTTTGATCAGATAATAATAAAGCTAAGTTTGTATATTTATCTTGCTCATTTCTTAAATGTAAATTATTTTGAATATTTTTATCATTGATATTTACATTTATTTCATTAAATGCTGGAGCAATATAATTAAAAGTTAAATCTTGATTTATTGAAACTGATGTTTCAAAAGATAAATTACTATTTTTAATTATCATTTGTTTAACTGTTTCATCAGTAGCAGGCATTGAACAAGAACCATTTCTTATATATGTTCCTTTTAATATACCTTTATCCTTTAATGAATAAATATTTAAACCTTTACTTACATTAATAGTTATATATTCTTTATTATCTAGATTGTAATTATTAATTGATACAAACATTGAACAATCAGGAGAAATTTTTTGTGTAATTCCATTAGATATTTTTTCTTCAATTTCTTTTGCATCTTTTAATCCAACTAATTCTCCATCATCATTGTAACCAATATAAATTATTCCATTACTTGAATTTAAAAAGGCAACTATTTCTTTATAAATGTTTTCAGTATATTCTAATTTGAATTCAACATTCTCGTTTTCTAACATAGATTCACCTCACTATTAATATTATACTACAAAAAAAGTTATAATAAATTGAAAATCGTTCAATCGTTCAAAAAATCGTTCAATCGTTCAAAAAATCGTTCAATCGTTCAAAAAATCGTTCAATCGTTCAAAAAATCGTTCAATCGTTCAGTAAATCGTTCAATCGTTCAGTAAATCGTTTGCTTAAAAATAAAAAAATTATTAGATTATAGTAAATTTATCAATGTTTTTAAAATAAATAATGATGGCTATCCCTTTCCGCCACCCACCCCAACCACCTTCTTATTTATTAATAGAAATAAAAATTATTTTATTTCTTAAAATATTTAAGCAACCATAAAAAATCTTTTTCTACCAAATGTCGCGTTACCCCCTTAATAATATAATTAACTATAGAAAGGAGATTAATTTGTTTAAAAGCAAACAATTTTAAGAAAGGGAGA
>CANQOH010000076.1 GCA_947625425.1 uncultured Bacilli bacterium | reverse complement strand
GATGGTAACTTATTATATGAAGATTATCAAAGTAATAAAGGAACACCAGTTGATACTTTAAAAGATATGTTATGTAACTTATATCAAGTATTAAATAAAGATATTATTATTCGTAATGCTGGATCTACTGGTTATGGTGAAATGCTTATTAAAACAGCCTTTAACTTAGATATATCTGAAGTCGAAACAATTTCGCACTTTGAAGCCGCTAATTATTTCTTACCAGGTGTTGAAAGCATCATCGATATCGGTGGTCAAGATATGAAATATATCAAGATTAAAGATAACTCTGTAAATAGTATCATGCTTAACGAAGCCTGTTCATCTGGTTGTGGTTCCTTTATTGAAACTCTAGCTAAATCACTAGGTATGGACGTTAATGACTTCGTTCATCTAGCTATAACTTCTAAAAGTCCCATTGATTTAGGTTCTCGTTGTACAGTATTTATGAATTCTAAAATCAAACAAACCCAAAAAGAAGGTCGTCCTTTAGCAGATATCTTTGCTGGTTTAGCCTATTCTGTCATTAAAAATGCTATTACTAAAGTTATGAAAATAAGAGATATTAGTACTTTGGGTAATAAAATAGTAGTCCAAGGTGGTACTTTTTTAAATGATGCGGTCTTAAGGGCTTTTGAAATCATAACTGGTAAAGAAGTAATAAGACCTGATATATCTGGTTTAATGGGTGCTTATGGTATTGCTTTAATTGCTTTAAATAACTACAAAGCTTATGAAGATAAAGATGTTGTTAGTTCTATTCTTACTTTAGATCAAATCAATAATTTAAAAATAAGAACTAATCATACTAGATGCCAAGGTTGTGAAAACCATTGTGCTTTAACTATCAATATGTTTGATAAAAAAGTCTTTATCTCTGGTAATCGTTGTGAAAAAGGTTCAGGTAATAATGGTAGTACTAATATGTTACCTAATATGTATGCTTGGAAATATGATCGTTTATTTAACTATGAACCATTAGAAAATCCAGAAAGAGGTACAATTGGTATTCCTCGTGTCTTAAATATGTATGAAGACTATCCTTTATGGTTTACAGTCTTCACTAACTTAGGTTTTAAAGTTGTTCTTTCTGATAACTCAAGCCGTAGCTTATATGAATCAGGTATTGAGTCAATGCCAAGTGAATCTGTTTGTTACCCAGCTAAATTAGTTCATGGTCATATTCTTAATCTAATTAAAAAAGGCGTTAAGACTATCTTCTATCCTTGTATAATGTATGAACAAGATGAATTTGCTTCTTCTGATAATCACTATAATTGTCCTATCGTTCAAAGTTATTCAGAATCTATTAAATTAAATGTTGAAGACTTAGAAAAAAATAAAATTAAATATTTAAATCCTTTCTTACCTTTAGAAGAAGATAAACTAGTTAAAAGATTTATGGAATTACCTGAATTTAAAGAATATCATTTTACTTTAAAAGAAGTTAAAAATGCTATTCATGAAGGATTCTTAGAACTAAGTAATTATAAAAATGAAGTCAGAGCTAAAGGTGAAGAATTTATTAAATTTGTTAATGATCATAATGAAAAAGCTATCGTCTTAGCTGGTCGTCCATATCACTTAGATAAAGAAGTTAACCATGGTATTGATACGATGATTAATAGTTTAGGTTTAGCCGTTCTTACCGAAGACTCTATTTGTCATTTAAGTCGTATTAAATCTAAATTAAGAGTTGTTGATCAATGGTCATATCATTCACGTGTTTATAATGCTGCTGATGTGGTTAGTCAGTATCCTAATCTAGAACTAGTTGAATTAAATTCTTTTGGTTGTGGTTTAGATGCTATAGTTACTGACCAAACAGAAGAAATTCTAAAAGCCAATAACCGTCTATATACGACAATTAAAATCGATGAAATAAATAATTTAGGAGCCGTTAAAATCCGTATTAGATCACTAATCGCCTCTATGAATAAACGTCTTAACGATAATAATTATCATCCATATTCATATAAGAAAAATTATTTTAGAAAAGATCAAAAAAATAATACAATCTTATTTCCTGATATGTCAGCAAATCATATGCCTATCTTTGAAAGCTTACTAAGAAGTGAAGGCTATAACGCGGTATATCTAAGTAAGACAACTGATAAAACAGTTGAAACTGGTTTAAAATATGTTAATAATGATGCTTGTTATCCAGCTATTATTGTTATTGGTGAATTAATATCAGCATTACAAAGTGGTAAATATGATTTAGATAAAACAACTGTTATGATTACTCAAACCGGTGGTGGATGTCGTGCTACTAACTATATTGGTTTAATTAGAAAAGCCTTAAAAGACGCTGGCTTAGAAAAAGTATCAATTATATCTTTAAATGCTTCTGGTCTCGAAAAAGAACAAGCCTTTAAATTTAATCTATCTTTTATTAACAAAGCTGTTCAAGCTGTTGTTTATGGTGACTTACTAGCTAAAATGTTATATGCTTCTCGTCCATACGAAGTTAAAAAGGGTAGTAGTGAAAAACTATATCATAAATGGTTAAAAATAGTTTGTAAATCTGTTCAAAACGGTAATATTATTGAATACAAACGTAATATTAAAAATATTATTAATGACTTTAAGAACCTAGAAGTCAAAGTAACTAATAAACCTAAAGTAGGTATAGTTGGTGAAATCTTAGTTAAATATCATAACTTTGCTAATGATAACTTAGTCTTAAAGTTAGAAAAAGAAGGTGCTGAAGTCTTTGCTCCTGACTTAATGGGCTTTGTTAAATACTGTGTCTATAATGGTATTGTTAAAGAAAAACTTTTAAAACTAAGTAAGTTTGGTTCATTCGTTCGTAAGAAATTATTAAAAATTATTGATTTATATGAAAAACCAGTCAAAAAAGAATTAAAAGATACGCGATATCGTTCTACTACTGATATTTATAAATTAGCTAGTAATGTTGAAGGTATCATATCTACTGGTAACCAAACTGGTGAAGGTTGGTTCTTAACAGCCGAAATGGTTGAATTAATTAAAGATGGTATACCAAATATCGTTTGTGTCCAACCATTTGCCTGTTTACCTAATCATATCGTTGGTAAAAGCGTTATTAAAAAAATTAGATCATTATACAAAGATTCTAATATTGTTGCTATCGATTATGATCCAGGAGCTAGTCATACTAACCAAGTTAATCGTCTTAAATTAATGCTTACTGTTGCTAAAGAAAATATTAAGAAATAACTCTTAATATTTTTTCTTACTTAAATTTATGTTATACTTATCTTGTAATAGGGGCGAGTGATATTATGCAAACAATATATATCTTTGGTCATAAAATGCCTGA
>CANQOH010000075.1 GCA_947625425.1 uncultured Bacilli bacterium | reverse complement strand
TTATTGCTAGACATATTAGTCCAGATCCTGATGCGATAGCTAGTCAAATTGCTTTAAGAGATGCAATTAAGTTAACTTATCCTAAAAAAGAAGTTTATGCTGTTGGAACAATGGTATCTAAATTTAAGTATTATGGTTATTTAGATAAATTAGATGAAACTAAATTTAAAAATGATGCTTTATTAATAGCATTAGATGTTCCTAATAAATCAAGAATTGATGGAGTAGATCAATCTGCTTTTAAAGAAATGTTTAAAATAGATCACCATCCTTCCGAAGAAGATTTTGGGGAATGTGATTGGGTTGATGAATCTTCTTCAAGTACTTGTCAAATGATTATTGAACTGATATTAGAATCAGGAATGAAGTTAGATCGTAAGATAGCCGAAAACTTATATTTAGGAGTTGTGTCTGATAGTGATCGTTTCTTAATAAGTTATACGACTTATAAGACGTTTGATTTAGTAGCTAAATTAATTAAAAAGACCCAAATAGATTTTACAAAGTTATATCCTTATTTATATGAAAGACCAATTGATGAAATTAGGTTTCATGGTTATATATCAGAAAACTTAGAGGTAACTGATAATGGTTTTGCGCATTTAGATATAACCCCAGAGATACTTAGAAAATATAATGTTGATCCAGCGACACCATCTAATATGATAAATGACTTTAGTAATATTAAAGATGTTTATGTATGGACATTTGTAACCTTTGATGAAAAGAATGGCATATATAAAGTTAATATTAGAAGTAAAGGACCAGTTATTAATGAAACTGCAGCTTTATATGGCGGTGGAGGACATAAGTATGCCTCAGGAGTTAGAACAACTAATAAAGAAGATATTACGAAGTTATTAAAGGCTTTAGATGAAGATTGTAAAAACTATAAAGAAAGTCTTAAAGATAATGTTTAAAAGTACACTTTGTGTACTTTTTTAATTAATAAAAGTTGAATAATTTGTGTAATTGTGTTAATTTATAAAACGTAAAGAAATTTGGGGGGTTATGAAAAAGATTATTAATATTATTTTAGTTCTTTTAGTAGCTTTTAATATAGGTATTTTTTTTAATAGAGATACTAAAAATGAAAATATAATATATAGAAATGATTATATGGGAGCTAATAAAGTAGAGGAGAATATAGATTTTACTTATCAAAAAGATGATAGTAGTTTTAATGAACTAAAAATGAATACAGCGGATGTTGTACTAGAAGAAGTTAAAACAAGTAAGTTAGCTGTAGATAATGGATCTACGGAATCGATACCAGATACAGGAATAGATTTTGATATTTTAGGATTTATAATTCCGGGAATCTTAATTGTATTAATAGCTATATGTTCAGAAGTAGATGATGCTTATACAATATTAAATAGAATTATTAAAAAATAATTCTATTTTTATGAAACAATTGTTCTTGTTTATTAATTTAATATTTGTTATAATAATTCTTACAAGGTGATAAGATGAAAATTGAAAAGTATACGAAGTTAAGAGATAATCGCTATGAAGTATTAATTGATGATATTAAAGTTAAATTATATGATGATGTTATTGTGAAGTATGAATTACTTCGTAATAAAGAAATAGATGATGAATTATTTGCTGAAATAACTAAGTATAATGATAAATTGGAAGCTTATTACAGATCTTTAAAATATATTACGAGGAAGTTACATACAGAAAAAGAAATAGAAGAGTACTTAAAGAAAGATTATACCAAGAAGACAATTAAAGAGACGATTGATCGTTTAAAAGAAAATGGTTATTTAAATAAAGAGTTATATTTAAAGAGTTATTTAGCAGATCAAGTTAATTTGGGAAGTATTGGACCAAATAAAATTAAAAGTAATTTAATTAAATTAGGTTTTACGGAAGATGAAATAAAAGATAAGATAGATAGTATTAGTGAAGATGTTTGGTTTGATAAAATAAGAAAAAATGTTAAGAAGATGATTAATTCTAATAAGACATTAAGTAATAATAAATTAAAAGAAAAGATTTTATATAATTTAAGTACGATTGGTTTTTATAAATGGATGATTGAAGAAGTTATTGCGGAGAGTGAATTTAAAAATACGGATAGTATTTTAAAGAAGGAATATGAAAAAGCAAAGGTTAAGTTAAGTAAGAAATATGAAGGATATGAATTAGAAACAAGAATATTAGCTAAATTAGTAGCTAAGGGTTTCTATTATGATGATGTTAAAAATATTTTAGGCAAATAAAAAAGGAACTTTGTTCCTTTTTTGGTTACTTAATTAATCTTCACTAGCATCGCTTTCAGCTGTTTCTTTATCAACATTTTGATAATAAGTTAATTGTTCTTGGATGTATGTAGCATATTTAGCTTGGATATCTGAATCGATAATTTCAACTTTATTATCTTTTCTTAATTGTTGTAAAGCTTCAACTTGAGCAACTTGATGTGTTCTAATATATTCGCTAGCTAAATCAGTAAGAATAGTATCTTTAACTTCATCTAATGAAGCTTTTTCTTTAGTTTCAGTTCTTAAGATAACATGATAACCAATTTCAGTTTTAATTAATGATTTAGAATATTCGCCATCTTTTAATTTATAAGCAGCACTTACTAATTCATCATATTCATCTGATAAGGTATCTTTATTGATTGTTCCTAATGAACCACCATTGTCTTTATTAGTTTCATCCATTGAATATTGTTTAGCTAATTCAGCAAACTTAGCAGCAACATCTTTGCTATCAGTTTTCTTTAATTCAGCGATAACTGAATTAATTTTTTCTTCAGCTTCTTTTTCAGCAGCTTTTTTCTCATCATCTGTCATATCATCGGTTACATTTGGCGTAATTAAGATATGGCTTACAACGATATCTGGTCTAATTTCATTTTCATAATATTCTTTAATCTCTTTATCTTTGATTTGTTCTTTGCAGTAATCTTCAACAGCTAAGTTTCTCATATAATTTAAATATAGATAAGCTTTAGCATCGTCTGTAGAACCAAAACCTTGAGATTGAAGATAACTATCTAAGTTATCACCATAATATTGTTCAAGAGTATTTAGAGTAGATTCAGCAGATTGATTAGCTTCATCTACACGATCTCCATATTTTTCATCTAGTATTTTTTTATCAACCAATTCTAGTAAAGAATCTAGTGCATAGTTACTTTTCATTTTATCGTAAAGTTCATTGACACTAATTTTTTGACCATCTTTCATCGTAATAACTGCTTCGTCACCATTGGATAATTTTGGTATTTTACTTCCACACCCTGAAATTAATAATACACAAAGGGCTAGCACAATAATTTTCTTTTTCAT
>CANQOH010000074.1 GCA_947625425.1 uncultured Bacilli bacterium | reverse complement strand
TGTAAAGAAATAAAAGCCCATAAAGATGTTCCTTTTATAATGTTATCAGCTCGTGGGGAAGAATACGATAAATTAATTGGTTTTGATATTGGTATTGATGATTATGTCACTAAACCATTTAGTCCTAAAGAATTAGTTGCTCGTATTAAAGCTGTTACTAAAAGAAGTAATAATGAAGAAACTTCATATCGCTTTGGTGAACTAGTTATTGATGATAAAGCTCATGATGTAACAATAAGTAATGAAAAAATTAATTTAACACCTAAAGAATATGACTTACTTAAATACTTTGTTACCAATAATAATGTTGCTTTATCACGTGAGCAACTACTAACTAATGTCTGGGGTTATGACTTTTATGGTGATGATCGTACCATCGATACCCATGTAAAAACATTACGTAAAAACTTAGGTAAATATGGTGATTATATTAAAACAGTTAGAGGAGTAGGTTATAAATTTGAATATCAAGAAAATAAGTAGTATTAAACATAAGACATTATTCTATTTAATATTATTCTCTGTCTTTATTTTACTTCTTCTTTGGGAATCTCAATTATTAATGTCTAACTATTTATATGAAAAATATCAAATTAAAGATATGAATGCGATAGCTGAAGAAGTAAGTAAAAAAGATAAAGATGAATTACCTAAATACTTAAAAAATGTTGTTTATAATAATGCTGTTTGTATCGAACATACCAATCGTGAAGGCATGACTGTTCTTTATAATGATGCTGCTACTGGTTGCTTACTAGGTCGTGAAGGAAGTTATCTAGAAGAATATAAACAAGATTTACGTGATAGTGGAGAAGTAACTAAAGCTATTAAACTTGTTAATAATGATTATAAAGCTTATGCCTTACTATATGGTGTTGAAACTTCTGATGGATATGTATATTTATTTACCATGTTAAGTAATGTTAATAAAAATTATCGTATTATTAAAGATCAATTAATCTATATAACAATTATGGTTATTGCTTTAGCTTTAATAATTAGTTTATTTTTATCTAAAGTTATTAGTGAACCAATTGTTGAAATAACTAATAAATCTAAAGAATTAGCTAAAGGTAACTATGATGTTAAATTTGAAAAAAATGGGATTAAAGAAATAGATGAATTAGCTGATACCTTAGGTTATCTAGAAAATGAAGTTAAAAAGACTGATGAATATCGTCGTGACTTAATGGCAAATGTTTCTCACGATTTAAAAACGCCATTAACTATGATTAAAGCCTATGCCGAAATGGTCCGTGATATAACTTATAAAGATAAAGAAAAAAGAGAAAAGAATTTAAATGTTATTATTGAAGAATCAGATCGTCTAAATATCTTAGTAAATGATATCTTAGAATTATCTAAGTTACAAGAAAATAGTCAAACTCTTAATCTTGAAACATTTGATTTAGTTGAAGAAATAAATAACGTTTTAAAAAGATATGATATCTTAAAAGAAAATGAAGGTTATGAAATAATTCCTAAATTACCTAAAAAAGCTTTAGTAAAAGCTGATAAAAATCGTATTAGTCAAGTTATCTACAACTTAATTAATAATGCCTTAAACTATACAGGTGATGATAAAAAAGTAACTATTAAAGTAACTAGTGATAAAAAAGATTACTTAATTGAAATTATTGATTCTGGTAAAGGAATTGAACCAGAAAAAATAGAACATATATGGGATAAATATTATAAAAACGAAAAAAATCATAAACGTAATGTTATGGGAACCGGTTTAGGTTTATCAATTGTTAAAAATATCTTAGAACAACATAAATTTAAATATGGTGTTAATAGTATTATTAACAAAGGAACAACCTTCTACTTTAGGATCCCTAAAGATAATAGTGTAAAGAAGTAATATTTCACCTAGTCTTCACAATATTTTCATATTTATATAGTATTATTTAAGTATGAAAAGGAAGTGGTATCAGATTAAACACATTATGTTATAGATTAAATAAGAAAACAAATAATTTAATTATATAATATAAAACCCTATACAATTAAAATAACATATAAACTCAAACTCACACTTTTAGAGAAAGACGATTAAAGTCTTTTTCTTTTTGTTTTATTAATGATATAATAAAGTTACAGGATGTTAAATCATTACATGAAAGGTGATAATTAATGTTTTTCGAAAATAAAGTTTTTAGATATATAGTTGTGTTTTTAGTATCAATGGTTCCTTTAGTTGAACTAAGAGGAGCTATTCCTATTGCTGAAGCATGGAATTTAAATAAAGGTTTATATTTTGCTATTTCTATTATTGGTAATATGTTACCGGTTCCTATAATATATTTATTTGCGAGAAGAGTACTAGAATGGGGCAAAGATAAAAGAGTTATTGGCAAGTTTTTTACTTGGTGCTTACTGAAAGGTGAAAAGGGCGGTAAAAAACTAGAAGCTAAAGCTGGTCGTGGCCTATATTTTGCTTTATTTATGTTTGTTGGTATTCCCTTACCTGGTACCGGCGCTTGGACAGGTACTTTAGCTGCCAGTATATTAGATTTAGATTTTAAAAAGACTATTGCAGCAGTTATGGCTGGTGTATTCTTAGCTGGTCTAATCATGTTAGCAATATCATTTGGAATATTTGAGGTGATTTTCTAATGGAAACTGTAGTTTATTTAATTAGACATTCTGAAGTTACGCCACATGCTAATATTAAAAATATTAGTATGCATGATAACAGACAAAGTAGTAATGAGAAGGCTTTTCTGTCTGTAAGTGGTGAAAAAAGAGCTGAAAAATTAAGTAAACACAAAGAACTCCAGAATATTGATGCCGTTTATTCATCTACCTATGTTAGATGTCTAGAAACAGCTAAATATATTGCTTTAGAAAATAATACGATAATTAATATAGATGATCGTTTAAACGAACGTAAAATAGGTGAGATTGGCGAAATGACCAATACTGAGTTTGAAAGATTACAAAGAAAAGATTTTGATTTCAAACTATCAGGTGGTGAATCCCTTAACCAAACTAAAAAAAGAGTTGTTGAAGCGATGAAAAACATCTTGATGTTTGAAGCGGGTAATCGTGTTGCTATCGTTTCTCATGCTGTTGCTATTACAACCTTATTAACTGCGTGGTGTGAAACTGGTTATAACGTTGATGATAATATAATCCTAAGTTACGAAGATGAAACTATTATTGATGGCCGTTATACCGCCCCAATGATGTTTAAAGTAACCTTTGATGGAATGAATGTTAAAGAAGTAAAGAACATAGACTTGACAAATCTCTAAGTCATCTTTGCTTCTTTTTTACATGCCAAAAAACTGTAACTATCCTTGTCAAAATTTGTCAATTTACGTCTTCCATTTTCCTAGGAAATATCTACAATTAAAAAAAATAATTATAAAAGTGTATAAAATACACTTTATTCTAATCTATAAGTGTGCTATATTTGAATTGGTAGAGAATTATGGTAAAAGGAGATGTTTTTAATGAAAGTTACAATGCTTGGTAA
>CANQOH010000073.1 GCA_947625425.1 uncultured Bacilli bacterium | reverse complement strand
GAAGAATTTAATAAAGAATTAGTTGTTTTACCAGCTTATTTAGCTAAAGGATTGGAATTTGATAGTGTTATTGTCTATAGTGATAAAGATAGTAAATATTTAAAAGACGAAAAGAATTTACTATATGTAGCTTGTACAAGAGCACAACATGAATTAATTGTTTATTCAACAGATAAAAAGAGTTAATAACTCTTTTTTCATTGACAAAAATTAAGATAATTAATAAACTAGTTTCTATAAGTGAGGGGATAATAATGGCTTTGTCTGCTTTTGAAAAAATTAAAGTTATAAAATACATTAGAGAAACGAAAAATGGCGAAATATTTTATGATGATATATGTTGTGTCTTAGAAAAAGGTAGAAAAGCCAGTTACTCTGAATTAGTTGAATTCTTTACTAAATATGTTGTTGATAATTTTAACAAAGATAATGTGTCTAAAAGTATGATAGCTAAATGTCTATCTTGTATATCTGTATTATTAAGTTGGATGACAGATATAGATGAAATGTTACTTGGAAATATAAGACTTATTAAAGTAGCTTATGATGATTATTTAAAAAAGAATAAGATAGATAAAGTAGATGAAATAGATACAGAAATTTATATTTTAGATAAGTATATTAAGAGTAAGTATCCAGTAGATAATGAAGAACAAGTTATTACTTATATAAATGAAATTAATAGTTTAAAAAGTGAAGTAAATAGATTAACTAGAGAATTAAGTAATCAATTAAGTACTTATGAAGAATTAAATAAGAAGTATAGAGAACAAAGTAGAAAATTAAGTAAGAAGAATGATGAAGTAAATAAAGCAACAGAAGAAGATCAAAGAAAACAAAGAGAAATTAAAGAATTAAATAATAGAATAAAAGAATTAGTAAAAAGAATAAGTGAATTAGATAGTAGATTAGAACAAGTCGAAGAAGATAATAATGGTTTAAAGAGTTTAAAAGATATTTTAGATGCTGATGTAACTTATTTAAGAAAGAGAGTAGAAGAATTAGAAAGAACTTTAGCTTTAAAAGAAGAAGTATTAAAAGGTTTTGATGATAAGTTAAGAAGAGAATCTTTATTAGAATTTCAACAAGCTCAAGAAGAAGAAAAGAAAGAAAAGATAAAAGAGATTATTTTAGCTAGATTAACTTCAGGAGGAATTGTTTTAACTGAATTATATAATGAATTAGTTGAACAAGGTTATGAAGTTAGTATGGATGAATTATTTGCTTACATTAATGAATATAAACAAGAATTAAATATTGTATCTTCCAGTCTTACTTTATCCCCAAGATATGTTATTATGCCACCTAGTATTTCTAGTAATGAGACTTTTGATATAAGTATTCCAACTGATTGTAAAAGTTATGATATTTTATTGATTTCTGATTTACATTTATCGGTTATTGATGAAGGTATAATTAGCGATTACAATAAGTTATTAGATTATTGTGTAGCTAATAAGATTAAGATTATTTTGAATTTAGGTGATTTCTTTTGCTTTAAGTATCCTTTTAAAACAGAAATGTTAAGTGGTTTAACAGGAAGTAAAAAGATTGTTGATAAAGCAATTAGTAAGTTACCTAGTGTTCCAGGGCTTTATCAAGGCATTCTAGGCGGTAATCATGATAAGGATGCTTTAGGATATGGATTTGATGCAATAAAGACTTTAACTGATGCAAGAGAAGATTTTATTAATTTAGGTTATGATCATGTTACGATTACTTTTAATGGACAAAGTACTTTATTACATAGTTTTATGTTACATCATCCTTCATCAAAATTTATTGATCCGGTATTAGAAGAAAAATTTGATAATGAATCTTTAAGGCAATCTTTAGAAGACTATTATAGTAATTGTCGTCGTAGTAGAGATGATTCTTATTTAGATATAATTGGTCATTTTCATCGTAGTGGTTTAGATTCTTTAAATGCCATATGTAATGTGCCTTCTTTATGGCATGATAGATTTAATAATGGAGCTTGGCATATGAAGGTTTATTTTGATGAACTTAATAATATTAAATATATTATTTTTAAACCATTAGTTTTAAATGATAAATTAGTAGCAACAACAGAAATTGTTTATCAGAAACTGGTTTTAAAGTAAGATGTTGTTGTTATAGCCTAATCTTGATATAATATAAATGTATTAATTACTTGCCAAGTGTTAATATGACAATTTAAACGATAGCGTTATTTATTTAGGCAAGAAATAATTAACATGATGCGGACATACTCATTTATGAGTGTGTCCTTTTTTATTTTAGAAGGGATGGTAAAATGGAAGAATTAATTGCAGAAAATAAAATTGTGGTTGAGAATATGATTTATGAAATAAGGGGAAAACAAGTAATGTTAGATTCTGATTTGGCTGAATTATATGAATGTGCAAATGGAACAAAAGATATAAATAAGGCAGTAAAAAGAAATCCAGAAAAATTTCCTGAAGATTTTATGTTTCAGTTAACTGATGATGAATTTAATATTTTGAGGTTCCACTTTGGAACCTCAAATGTGAAAGGAGGTAGAAGATATAATCCATATGTTTTTACTGAGCAGGGTGTTGCTATGCTTTCTAGTGTACTTCGTACAAAAACGGCTATAAAAGTGAGTATTATCATTATAGATATTTTTGTTAAAATGCGAAGATATTTTGCGGACACGCAAAATAATAATGAGATTTTGATAAATCATGAAAATAGATTATTAAAAATCGAAAATACTATAAGAAAGATGCAAACTAATGAAAAAATAAATAAAATATTTTTTGCTGGTCAAATATATGATGCTTATTCAATTTTAATAGATATCTTTAATAAAGCTAAAAAAGAAATAATAATTATTGATAATTATGCAGGCAAAGAGTTATTAGATATTTTAAAAGAAGTAAAGGTTCCAATAATTATAATATCTAATAATATTAATGAAATCTTAAAAAATAAGTATTCTTTTCAATATTCAAATATAAATTTTTGTAGTAATAGTTCATTTCATGATCGTTTTATTATTTTAGATAGAAAGAAATTATATTCTTGTGGAGCATCTTTTAAAGATTTGGGTAAAAAGTGTTTTGCGATAAATGAATTTAGTTCTAATAAATATATAAATGACATATTAAATGTTATAGAAATAAATAATAAGGAAAAGAGTTGACAAGTAAAGGGATTTAGTTTATAATCTTACTTGTTATTGAAAAGAAAGCGATGTATCCACATCCACCTGATTGTAGTGAGTTACGATAGGTAAAAAGCTAAATAAAATTATTTTATTTTGTTTTTAATGGGTGGATACTAGATGTTCGCCCTTTTTAATTGTGTGGAGGTGCTAATTTTTGGCAAAAGATAAGAATGACATGTTAATTAACGATCAGATTAGGGTTGCAGAGCTTATGGTTATTGGTCCTAATGGAGAACAGATGGGAGTTAAGAAGTTAGCTGATGCATTAACTTTAGCTAATTATGCTGGTTTAGATTTAGTTCTAATGAGTGGTAATTCTGTACCTGCTGTTGGTAAAATTATGGATTACAATAAGTATCGTTATGAAAAACAAAAGAAACTTAAAGAATCACAAAAGAAACAAAGAGAAAGTAATAAAGATGTTAAGGAATATCAATTAAGTCCTAATATCGATAT
>CANQOH010000072.1 GCA_947625425.1 uncultured Bacilli bacterium | reverse complement strand
TCAAAAGGACCTTTAACATTCCCAATATTAATTAATCGATCATTATAAAATTGTAATTTTCTTTGTGTTAAATTAAAGACACTATCTCTTTCTAAGCCAAAGTAATCAAAAGCTGAATTTCTTGAAGCTAACTTTGTATGTAAATGATTCATAAAACCATGTAAGGCATCATATAAAGTTTGCAATCCTAAAGCACTATCAATTGTATCAATATAAGCATGTTCTAAATTAACTAAATTAGGATGACTATTATTTATTGTATTATATCTTGGTATTTTACCAAAATAATTAGGTCTTAAGCCATATTGATTACGGAATAAGTCACCTAATGGATCTAAGAAATATAATCCTTTATCTCCCTCAACTACTAAAGCAAATAAAGGTATTTGCGCACTATTAGCTCTAACTCTTTCTGCTCTAATTCCAAATTTCTTAAATATTTCAACATAAAAATCAGATATTGTTGCACAAACTATATAAGGTGTTTTATTAATAAATCCTTGATTAAATTGTCTTAATTTTTCTTCATCGCTAGCTAAAAAGTAATCTAAATCTCTTTGAAATACGGGAGCTAATTTAACATACAAAAAACGAATGATATAGTCTTTTGGCCAATCAAATTTAACTTGTCTTAATATTTCTGCTACTTGTTCATTCATATAATAACCCCCTTCAAGCCCAAACTTGCAATAGGATACCATAAATATGAGAAAAAGTCTAATTATTTAGTATTATATGTTAAAATAAATTTGGTGAATAATATGCAGTTAGAAGATCTTAATAAAGAATATGATAAATTACAAAAAAAATATGGTGCTAAAGAATTAGATTCTATTTATAATGGTGGATGTTCTAATAATCCTAATATTTGTTTTGTCTTTATGAATCCCACTGGTCGTAATATCGCCTCAAGTAAAGATTGGCATGGTCGTAAATCTCCTTGGATAGGTACTAAAAATATTTGGGACTTATTTTATCCTTTAAATCTTATTACTAAAGAAACTTATACTAAAATAAAGGAGTTAAAGAGTAGTGAATGGACTCCCGAATTTGCTGATGAAGTTTATGAAGATATAACTAATCATAAAGTATTTATTACTAACTTAGGTAAATGTACTCAATTAGATGCTAGAGAACTACCTAATGAAGTCTATAAACAATATCTTCATTTACTAGAAAAAGAAATATCTATTATTAATCCTAAAGTTATAGTTCTTTTTGGTAATCAAGTAAGTTCTATTGTCTTAAATAATAAAATATCTGTTTCTAAATCACGTAAACAATTATTTATTAAAGAAATAGCTAATCAAAAATATGATTGTTATTCAGTTTACTATCCAATAGGTAATGGTCGTTTTAATATTGATAAATCTATTGAAGATATAAAATGGATTATTGAAAAGTATAATTTTATGATAAAATAATTTTAGAAATATGCTGTTAAAATTGCTTTGAAGTTATAAAAAACTACACTAAATAAAAAATAATTATAGTGATTCTAATGTTAAAGAAAGTAGGTTAAAATTATGATGATAATATTTGATTTAGATGGAACATTATGGAACACAATAGATGCTACTTATCAAGCTACAATTAATATTACATCTAATATAAATAATATAAATAAAATAAGCAAGGAAACAGTAAAAACAGGTATGGGATTATCATTGAGTGAAAATGCTTTTCATTATATGCCAAATTTAGCAAAGGAAAAAAGAGAAACAATCTTAAAACAAATAAATAATGAAACAATAAAGTTATTAAAAGAAGGAAAAACTAAATTTTATTTAGGAATGAAGAGTACTATCAAAAAATTAAGTCAAAAATATTCTTTAGGTATTGTTACTAATAACAATGATGAATATGCTAGAATATTTCTTGAAACATCAAATCTAAAACAGTATTTTAAAGATTTCATCGGTGCTGCAAGTTATAATATTACTAAAAGTGCTGCTATTAAATTAATGCTTAAAAGAAATAATCAAACGAACGGTTATTATGTTGGTGATACTAAAAAAGATTTAGAAGCATCAAATGAAGCAAATGTAACTTTTATTCATGCAAGGTATGGAATTGAAAAAAATATATCTACCACATATAGTATTAAAAATATAGTATTTTTACCATTGCTAATAAATAAAATAGAAGATAAAAAATAAATATATGATAAAAAAGAGCAATTACTTGCTCGTTAAAAATCAGTTCTTATTTCAAAAATAACTATTGGCTCATTATAAATTCCAACAGGGCAATCATATATTGCAAATTCAACTATTATATCTAATAAATCATGTTCTACAATATATTTATAGATTAAATCAAATTCTGGAATATATTTTAGTTTTTTATCAAAAATATCAGTTGAAATATTAAAGTCGGGAAACTGTTCTGCCATCCTTCCAGTAAAGTTAGAATTGGTAGATCCAATAAACCAAACATCATTAGTTTTACTAATCATAATATCACCAATTAATACCAAATTTTTAGTATAATTATAAGAACTTACATTAATCGTAAATAGATTAAAATTATTAACTTCTTTTAATACATCTTCTTTTAAAACTTTAAAATTATTTTTATTACATCCCACAACTTCTTTACTTCTAATAGCATAATACTTAGCTGGATAATCATTTAAAAATTGTAAGATTTCTTTTTTTTGATCTCTATAAAATAGTTTTTCTGGAAAAGAATTTAACTTTTTCTCTTTAATTATTCTTATACTTTCAAGTTTATTTCTTACTTTCATATAGAGGTTTCCTTTACCAGTCGATAATATTTAAATTACTAAATCTTTTTTGCCAACTTTCAACTTTTTTATCATAAAGTTCTTTTGAATTGGCTTTATGTTTGATTGGTCTAATAGTTTTACTAAAAATATCACTTAATCCATAAGGAGCATAAACATATATTCTATTATTTATTATTGTTATGCCTACTGCATGGACTGTTGCTATCCATTGATCAATAGCATCCTCGGAGTTTTTATATTGATTAATGTTCTTGTTTTCATTTTCTTTTTTCCATAAATGCATTCTTGCTTCGTTATGAACATCAAATTCATAATTTAAATTAATGCTTTTAAAATATTCAGTTATTTTTCTTTCTAATTCTTCTTCATAGTTTTTAGAAATATTTTCTGAATCATAATAAATTATATCTATATCTTTAATGCCATAGTTTAATGGCTTTTTATCATAATAATTCCATATTGTTTGAAAGATAGAACCAGCTGCAATATAAAAGTTTGGTAATTTTAATTCAGAAATATAATCTAGTATTTTCATTAAATCTTTATTACGTTTTAATATTGATACAAATTCTTTATTCTGTTTTGCAAGACATTGATATCTCATAAATTCATCTCCAACTAATTATAATTATACATTATTTAAGCTTTTAGTTATAGTATAGTAACATAAGACTTTTCAAATTTATTACTTTCATTTAACTATATAGCATATGGTGGAACTATCTAGCAACAAAAAAATCGAACTAATAAGTTCGACTAAAATACAAATTGGAGCGATTGTGGAAGATATCTACAACTTTTAATCATAACGATTTGATATATTGTAAATCAATCAATTTTATTTTAATACATAATATGTATTTTTTCCAGTACCTTTTTTTACTAAAATATGGTCATCTAATAATTTATTAATAATTTGTTTTGATCTTGTATTTCCTATATCTAATAGTTTTTCAACTTCCAATCTAGTTATTTTTGATTTTTCTTTAACATATTTTGTAATGATTTCTTCTTGAGTCATATTATTAAATTCATTTTTATTACTTTCAGTATAGTTTAAATTTGGTAATGTTATCTTAAAAACATTTTCTGATAATTCAATAATTGGTTTTAGTTTAGAGTCTTGA
>CANQOH010000071.1 GCA_947625425.1 uncultured Bacilli bacterium | reverse complement strand
CATACAGCTGGAGCTTGTTTACCAACAACGATATGACCACAGTTACGGCATACCCAAATAGCATCTTCATCTTTAGAGAATACTACTTTATCTTCAACATTCTTAAGTAGTTTACGATATCTTTCTTCATGAGCTTTTTCAATAGCTGCTACAGCTCTAAATTTAGCAGCAATAGCTTTAAATCCTTCTTCTTCAGCTACTTTAGCAAAGTTATCATACATGTCTGTCCATTCGTAGTTTTCACCTTCAGCAGCAGCTAAAAGATTTTCTTCAGTAGATGGAATATCTCCACCATTTAATTCTTTAAACCACATTTTAGCATGTTCTTTTTCGTTATTAGCTGTTTCTTCAAAAATAGCAGCTATTTGTTCATAACCATCTTTTTTAGCTTTAGAAGCAAAATATGTATATTTATTTCTGGCTTGTGATTCACCAGCAAAAGCAGTCATTAAGTTTGCTTCTGTTTTAGATCCTTTTAATTCCATAATAATCCTCTTTCTTTATTAATTTAATGATACTACTTTTTGCAATATATCATCACTTGTTATTATATCATTTTTAAGGTTAAAGTCAACGAAAGAACTTATTTCTTTTTGGCTATTTTAACGGCTGTTCCATAAGCAATTATTTCGGCTGCTGAAGACATTACTTGAGATGAACCATATCTAACACCAACAATAGCATTTGCTCCTAAACTTCTAGCATCATCAACCATTCTTTTAGTAGCTATTTGTCTAGCTTCTTTAATCATTTCAGTATAGCCAGATATTTCTCCTCCTACAATAGTTTTCATACCAGCCATAAAGTCACGACCAATATTTTTTGATTGAACGACTTGGCCTTTAACAATACCTAAAGATTCAACAATATCAAAACCAGGAACATAATCAATACTTACTAGCTTCATCTTCTTCACCTCCATTTATTTCCTCTATTCTTTTTATTAAATTAATGATAATTGCAATAAATGGTATTACAAATAATAAAGAGAATAAATATAAAATCTTATTATGATCAACATAACCCATTACGATAAATACAATGGTAGGAATTAAAAATAAGATACCAAAGATTAAACTTGATAAAACTGCACCAAAAATCTTTTTTGCTTTATTAGATTTTATTTCTCTCATAGTAAATCCTTCCTTATTTAAAATATTAATATTTTGAAAATATTTAGTTATATCAATATCTTCATATGTATCATTAGATTCAATTATTTCTAAACACATATTTTTTACTTTTTTATAGTTTTCTTCTTCTAGTTCAATTGTATCTATTTGATTTCTTAAACATTCTTGTAATGTTAATTCATGGTTATTTAATTTTTTTAAATCACTTATTGATACACCTAATTCTCTTAAAAACTTAATAATCTTTAATTTATTAATATCTTCTTCAGTATATAAACGATAATCATTATTATGATTCCTTTCGGGATTAATTAATCCTTCTTGTTCATAATATCTAATAGCTTTTTTAGATAATTTAACAATATTTTCTACTTCATTAATAAACATATAAACTCCTTTCTTGTTTGTAATATAGACTATTACCTAAGGTTAAGGTCAAGTACTTTTTTTAAAAAAAAGAATCTTTTTTAAGATTCTTAATTACGAGCTAAGCCATCGACTTGTAAAACAACACCAGTTATATAACTAGCCATATCACTAGCTAAGAATAAGAAAGCATTAGCAATATCTTCTGGTTTACCTATTCTTCCTAATGGAATAGTTTTAATTAATGGTTCAATCATTTCTTGTGGTAAACTCTTAACCATATCCGTTTCAGTTATACCTGGAGCAACAGCATTTACTCTAATACCAAATGAAGCTAATTCACGAGCTAAAGATTTAGTCATACCATTAACTGCAAATTTAGTAGCTGGATACATAACTCCTGATGGTTGACCATAAATACTAACCATTGAACTAGTATTTAAGATTACTCCTTTAGTTTCTTTTAAATAAGGTGTAACTACTTTAGAACAAACAAAGACAGCTTTTAAGTTTAAATCAGTTATCTTATCATATTCTTCCATCGTAAATTTATCTAATGGTGTACTAGATGAAAGACCAGCATTATTGACTAAAATATCAATATGTCCATAAGTATCTTTTACTTTTTTAAAAGTATCACTTACGTCTTCTTCACTAGTTAAATTAGGATAATAACCTATTACTTCATAATTACTATTTTCTTCTTTTAAAGTATTTAAAGCTTTAGTAACACTTTCTTCTTTAGAACCTAATAAGGCTACTTTAGCACCATTTTGTAAGAATTTTCTTACTATTTCAAGACCAATACCTCTTGTTCCTCCTGTAACTATTGCAACTTTATCTTTTAACATATCAATTCCTCCATATATAGTATACTATATTAATTATTTAGAAAGTATAATTTTTTTTAATTTACATACACTTAGTATTAGAAAGGACTTATAATGAAGAAGATATTAAAGAGTTTATATCATTTATTTTTACCATTAATATTAGGTAGTTTAGTTGGTTTATTAATATCAAGTAGTATTGATTATACAGAGTTAGTTAAACCGCCTTTAGCCCCACCTAAAATATTTTTCCCAATAGCATGGACAATAATATATTTATTAATGGGAATATCATGGTTTATTATAAATAAAAAGAATTTAGCTGATAGTGATGATGCTTTAGTATATTATGGTCAATTATTTATTAATTTATTATGGAGTATTATTTTCTTTTTATTTAAATGGCGTTTTGTAGCTGTTATATGGATTATTTTATTAGATGTTGTTGTTTATTATATGTTGTATTTATTTAGTAAGAAGAATAAGTTAGCTGTTTATTTAAATATTTTTTATGCTTTATGGATTACTTTTGCTACTTATTTAACAATTGGTATTTATATGTTAAATTAAAAAGAATTGCGGGGCAATTCTTTTCTTATTTTATTATTTTTTTCTAATTCTTTAAGACTTTTTTCTGGAGTTGGTAAATCTTCTGGCATTGTTCCACCTAATTCTTTTATTGTTTGTCTTATTTTACCTCCAACTTCATAATGTGTCCTATTAGCTTCACTTTCTTTTTTAATATTATCTCTTTTTAATTTTTGCTCAGTTTGAGAAATTCTAAATAAATTAGCTATAAGTTCTTCACTACCCATATTATCCAATATATCTTCTCTATATCTTAATCCTTTTCTTTTAGCAATATCATCAGCCGTTTCTCCATTATACAATCCTTTATATCCAGAATTATGAAACTTATCAAAGTTTTTGACACCAGCATTTTTAGCTGCTATATTTAATGAATAATTTCCCTTTTTAGTTAAATTTCTATTATAAAATCTTTTTTCGTCTTCAGATAGTTCACTATATTCTAGTTCTGTTAGTTCTTGCTTTCTGGTTTGAACAGCAAAATATGTTTGAGCTAAGGCAATTACTTCTTTTCTACTATCGCCATTTTGTGCAATTAAATAACAAGCATATCTTGATAATTTATAATCCTTTTGTTCCCTTTGAGCACTTGATCCTATTTGAACCATTTTGGCGGCGCCGACAAAATGGTCACAAGCATTAATATTGCTATTAATACAAGCTAATTTAGCTTTGTTTATTACGCCTTCAAATTTTCGCCATTCTTTGTAATCCAAAACTATCTGTAGCTCTCGTGCTTCCCAATACTCATTTCCTTCCTCATCAATATGTTTGATCTCTTCAAATGTTTTAGTTGTTTTCTCTAATTTATTCATCAACCATTCCTCCTTTTATTTTTTCTTTTTATATGGTTTATATTATATCAAACATTTGTTCTTTATGCAAGATAAAAAAGAAGTTCTTTTTTAGAACTTCTCAGAGTGTAGACAAACCCCCCAGATTTTTCTGGAGGTTTTTTTATGCATAATTTTTTTAAATAATTTTTCTAT
>CANQOH010000070.1 GCA_947625425.1 uncultured Bacilli bacterium | reverse complement strand
GATTTAGGAGATAAAATAGATTCTAAAGATAAAGAAGAAGCTGAAGATAAGATTAAAGACTTAAGAAAAGCAATGGACGATGATGACATTGATGAAATTAAGAAATTAAAAGATGAATTACAAGAAAAAGCTATGTCTTTAGCGACTAAAGTTTACGAAGAAGCTGCTAAGAATCGTGAAGCTGATAATGACTCATCAAGTAAAGATGATGACGATGATAAACACGATAATGTTCAAGAAGCTAGTTACGAAGAAAAATAATTAAATATTAGTAAAAGTTCTAGGAAACTAGAACTTTTAACTGATATAGAGGAGGAAGTCATGCAAAAGTATAATAGCCGTAATGAGGTACCAGAAAAATATAAATGGGATTTAACTCCCTTCTTTAAGAGTGAAGAAGAATTTAATAAATCTTATGATGAAGCTTTAAAGAAAATAGATGAATTAAAAAATTATGTAGGATGTACAAAAGATGCATCTAAAGTATATGAATTTTTAGAATTATATTATGAAGCTCTAGCTTTATTTGAAGATTTATATGTTTATGCTTTTTTGAAAGATGATGAAGAATTAGGTAAAGAAGAAAATGTTATTCGCAAGAATAAAGCTGAACAATTAGGAGCAATTCTTTCAAATAATACAAGTTTTTTTGATCCAGAATTACTTAAGTTAAATAAAGAAGAATATGAAAATTTATTTAAAAGTAATGATAAGTTATTAGCTTATAAAGAATTACTTGATAAGACTTATCGTAATAAAGAACATGTTTTATCAGAAAGAGAAGAATTAATAATTAATGAACTTACAACAGCGATGAATCATTTTGATGATATGTCATCTAATTTACTTAATAATGAACATGATTATGGTAAAGTAAAAGTTGATGGCGAAAATGTAGTAATTGCAACAACTAATTATCGTTTACTTACTAAAAATAAAGATGAAAATATACGTAAACGTGTTTATAACTTATTTAATAAAAAGATAGAACAATATAGTAATAGTAATGCTTCTTATTTAAATAGTTATATTCAAATGAATGATAAATTAGCCCAGATATATTATTTTAAAGATTCTTGGGAACAAAAATTATTTGGTTTAAATCTAAGTGATAAAGTATTTAAAACTTTAGTTAAAACTACGGAAGAAAATTTAGATTCATTACATAAATATTTTGATTTAAAAAGAGAAGTTTTAGGTTTAGATAAATTAAGAATGTATGATTTAAATTTAGAAATGGCTTCATCAGATAAAGAATATACTATAGAAGAAGCTCAAGATTTAGTTAGAGAAGCAATTAAACCTTTAGGTAGTGATTATGCTAAGAAATATGAAAAAATTATTACTAATCATTATATTGATTATTGTCAATATAAAGGTAAGTGTAGTGGAGGATATTCGGCTTCATCGATTAAACAAGATTCTCGTATTTTATTAAGTTTTAATGGAACATTAGATTCGGTTTCAACGATTGCCCATGAATGTGGTCATAATGTTCATCATCAATTTGAAAATGAGAACAATCCATATCAATATCGTTTTGTAGCTAATTTAGTAGCTGAAGTAGCATCTTTAACTAATGAATGTTTACTTTCTAGTTATTTAGTTAATAATGGTAAAACGAAAGAAGAAAAATTAGCAGGTGTTGCTAATATTTTGGAAGTTATTACATCTAATTTATATGGTGCGGTTAGAGAAGGTAAGTTAGAACAAGAGATGTATGATTTAGTTCATAAAGGTGGAACTATTACTAAAGAGTTTATGGATAAGAAAACTAAATCATCACTTAAGAAGTATTATGGTCCAGCAGTTAAGGTCGATAAATATGCAAAGAATAAATGGGTAACAAGAAGTCATTATTATATGCATTTTTATCTATATAGTTATGCAATTTGTATAAGTGTGGCTTCATCTGTCGCAGCTAAGATATTAGCGGGAGATAAAGAGATGCTTAATAATTATTTGAAATTCTTAAAATGTGGTTCTGATAAATGGCCTAGTGAAGCATTTGCTATCTTAGGAGTTAATTTAGAAGATAAGAGTGTTTATGAAGAAGCAATTAAGTATTTTGATTCTTTAGTAGATAAATTTAAACAAATATATGAGGATGAGGTGAAATAATGGCTAGCAGTAAAGACTATTATGAAACTTTAGGTGTTTCTAAAAATGCAACTGATGATGAAATTAAAAGTGCTTTTAGAAAAATGGCTAAAAAATATCATCCAGATATTAATAAAGAGCCAGGAGCGGAAGCTAAGTTTAAAGAAATAGGTGAAGCTTATTCTGTTTTATCTGATCCTGATAAAAGACGTCAATATGATCAATTAGGTCATGAAGCATTTACTAGTGGAGCTGCCCAAGGCGGCTTCGGTGGAGGATTCGGAGGATTCTCAGCTGATGATATCGATTTATCAAGTATTTTTGATGATTTATTTGGTGGCGGTATGTTTGGTGGCAGCCGTGGTAGAGGTAGAAGCAATCGTCCAACTAAAGGAAGAGATTCTTTAGTTAAGGTTAATTTAACTTTTGAAGAAGCAGTATTTGGTTGCAAAAAGACAATTAATATCGATTTAGATTCTGAATGTGATTCTTGTGATGGTCAAGGCGGTAGCGGTGAAGAAACATGTCATACATGTGGTGGCCGTGGCCGTGTAGTTACCCAACAAAGAACAATGTTTGGCGTTTTCCAATCAGAAAGCACTTGTCCAGATTGTGGTGGTAGAGGAAAAACCTTCAAAAACATTTGTAAAAAATGTGGAGGAACAGGTCATGTAGTTAAAAATAAAGAAATTGAAATTACAGTTCCTGAAGGTGTTGATACTGGTCATCAATTAAGAATATCTGGTAAAGGAGCTGCTGGATACAATGGTGGACCTAATGGTGATATCTATATTGAATTCGTTGTTAAAGATCATCCTTTATTTGAAAGAAAAGAAAATGATATATATGTTGATGTACCACTTACTATAACCGAAGCAGTATTAGGGTGTAAAAAAGAAGTTCCAACAATTGATGGAACAGTTATCTTAGATATCGATGCGGGTAGTCAACCTGGTGATCAACTAAGATTACGTGGTAAAGGAGTTAAAGATCCAACCCGTAATAAAAAAGGCGATATGTATGTAGTTTTAGATGTCGTTATTCCAGATAGGCTTGATCGTAAACAAAAAGACTTATTTAAAGAATTAGCTAAAACTGATTTAGAAACAGGTAATTCATTTAAGAATTTTAAAAAGTATTTATAATAAAAAAGACATTTCATTAAATTGAAATGTCTTATTTTAATTTATGACGATCAAAGATTGCATCAATAGAAAATGGTTTATAAATAGTTGTTAAAGCATATAAAGTTGTAGTTGATATTAAGCGTTTACCAGTTTCATAATCAGAGTATGAACTTTCAGCAATATTTAATCTTTTGCATAGTTCACGTTGAGTCATATTATTAGCTTTTCTTAAAGCTTTTAAATTCTTAGATATATTTTCTAAATTAACAACTATTTTATCATAAGCAACATTATGCTTGGTAAGACCATATAAATAGTCAAGACTAAAATTAAAATGATTGGCGTAGATGATAAGTCTTGCTAAAGGAATGGTATCATTACCATTTTCCCAACCTGATACAGTTGTAAAATGAACACTAAATAAATTAGCAATATCTTTTTGTTTTATATCTAGTGATTCACGACTTTCTCTCAACTTCTCAACAATCATTACTACTCACCAAAATTATTATTCCATTTAAAAACTTTATTATTCGTTTTCTATGGGATATACGGATTTTATAGTAAAATATTTTTTAACAGTAATTATAAATACAATATATATTAATTTACCGGTTTTAAAGATTATTGTTTGGTTTTATATTTTTTGACATTCTAAGATTTGTCAATAGTAATATTTTATGATATTATATGCACAACAAAAAGACACGAGATTTCTAA
>CANQOH010000069.1 GCA_947625425.1 uncultured Bacilli bacterium | reverse complement strand
AGTTATTTATGAAGTAATAGATTCTGCTGGTAATAAAACTTCTGTTAAACGTACTGTTAAAGTTGTTAAACCTGTTCAAGGTGGTGTTATCTATCTTACTTTTGATGATGGTCCAAAAAATGGTACAACTAATGTTATCTTAGATATCTTAAAAGAAGAAGGAGTTAAAGCAACATTCTTTGTCACAAATAGTGGACCAGACTCTTTAATTAAAAGAGAATACGAAGAAGGACATACAATAGCTTTACATACTGCCAGTCATAACTATTCCCAAGTCTATGCTTCTGTCGACGCTTATTTTAATGATTTACAAATAGTTCATGATCGAGTATTGCGTCTTACGGGTGTTGATTCTAAAATAATTAGATTCCCAGGAGGAAGTAGTAATACTGTAAGTCGTAATCATAGTAAAGGTATTATGACTACTTTAACTAAAGAAGTTACAGCAAGAGGATATCGTTACTTTGATTGGAATGTATCTTGTGAAGATGCCGGTGGTGCTAATACTAAAACAGCTGTTTATAATAATGTAATTAAGAGTTTAAGTAATAAGAGAATTAATATGGTTTTAATGCATGATATTAAACCTCAAACTCGTGATGCCTTACGCGACATTATTCATTATGCTAAAGCTAATAATTTTACTTTTGCTACTATTGATGAAAATACTCCTGATGTTCATCATCGCGTAAACAACTAAGATATAGTATAATAATATATCACAGGAGGGTTTATGAATATTGAAGAAGAAATATTTAAAAAAAGAGTTATTTTATTTGATAAATTAATTCCTTATGGTTTTACTAAAAAAGAAAATGATTATTTAATATCTAAAACTATTTTAAATAGTTCTTTTCGTCTTGATGTTAAAATAACTAAATCAGGTAAAGTAGAAGGACATATCTTTGATTTAAATTTTAATGAAGAATATTTTAATTACCGTATTAAAACTCAAACCGGTGAATATGTTGGTAAAGTTCGTCAAGAGTTTATTGACTTTCTTACCAATATTAAAGATGAATGTACAACTGGTAATGATTTTGTCTATCCTCAAACAAATCGTTTGGCTAAACTTATCTTAGAAGAATTTAATGACTATCCCGAGTTTCCTTGGGAGAATGATGACTCAGGCATTTTTAGGAATCCTACTACTAAAAAGTGGTATGCCTTAATTATGCATGTTGATCGTAGTAGGTTCAGTAATGAACAAGGATCTGTTGAAATCTTAAATATCAAACTTGATGAAAATGAAATTCAAGATTTATTACTAAAAGACGGTTATTACAAAGCTTATCACATGAATAAAATAAAATGGATTACCATTACTTTAGATGATACCTTATCTGATGAAGTAATAATGGGACATATTAAAGAAAGTCATACTTATTCAAATAAGAAGTAAATCTAATTGATTTATTTTTTTTTAAGGTCGAAAATTTCGACCATAAAAAATAATATTAATATCTAAAAACATGTTACAATATATAAAACTTAGGAAGTGGTAGTATGTCATTTATAAAAGCAAAGGAATATTTAAAAAAATATAATTTAGAAGATCGTATCAAAGAATTTTCTGTTTCATCAGCAACAGTTGCTTTAGCTGCCGAAGCTATTAAATGTACTGAAGATGAAATAGCTAAAAGTTTATCTTTCTTACTTGCAGATGAACCAATATTAATAATTGTTTCTGGTGCTTCTAAAATAGATAATAAAAAATATAAAGAAGAATTTAAATGCAAAGCTAAAATGATTCCAGCTGAAGATGTTGAAAAATTAATTGGTCATGGTGTAGGTGGAGTATGTCCTTTTGGTATTAATGATAATGTTAAAGTATATCTAGATGTATCTTTAAAGAAACATCAAATAGTTTATCCAGCTTGTGGTAGTTCTAATAGCGCTGTTAAATTAAAGATTAATGAATTAGAAAAAGTATCAAATTATCTTAAATGGGTTGACGTATGTAAACCAAATGAATAACTTATAACTCCACATTTTGTTTGGATACTTTCTTTTTAAAATAAGCTACAATAACTTACGAAAGGAAGAATTTATGAATCAAGAAAAAATAGGTAAGTTTATTGCTGAACTTCGTAAAGAAAAAAATATGACCCAACAGGATCTAGCTACTAAGTTAAATGTTACCGACCGCGCTATTTCTAATTGGGAGAACGGTCGTCGTTTACCAGATTATTCTTTAATTAAAAACTTATGTGATGAATTAGGTATTACTATTAATGAATTATTAAGTGGGGAAAAATTAAAAAAAGAAGAACAAAAAAATAAGTTTGAAGAAAATATTATTAATACTTTAGATTATTCTGATAAAAAAGAAAAACGTCTTAAAAAAATCGCAATTTATATAATAGCTATTATTGTTCTTATTTTTATAACTTTATTTACTTTATTCATTATTGATTTTAATCAAATGCTAAATAATGAATCAGTTTTATTTAGTACTTGGGGTTTTTCCTATGAGCCACCTATAAATCTAGATGCGGAAAAAATCGAAAAAGCTATTAAAGAATATTTAATAGAAGAAGATGAAAGAAATAATCGTTATGAAAATGAAAAATCTTTTGTTGCTATGCGTACATATCTTATAGAAGAAACAAAAGAAAATAAGTATTATATTTATGCTTGGGTTTTACAAGACAAATATCATGAAGAAAATGGCCAAATAGTTAAAAGCTCCGGTTTTTCAATTCCTCATAAATTTGAAGTGGTAAAAGTAGATAATAAATTCATCGTAAATAATTATACTATTCCTAAAGATAGTGGATATTCTGAAGAGGAAATGCTTAAAATATTTCCTAAAAATGTTTTAGATGATATTGATAAAGCTCACGAAGATGGAACAGTTGAAAAATTAGATTTTAATATCCAAGAACAAGTTGAATTATATTTTCATACTAAATTAACAGAATAAGTAATTATTCTGTTTTTATGTTAAAATATAAATGAGGTCATATAAAATGAAAAAGAAGATAATAATCAGTTTAATAATTATAGTATTACTAAGTTTAATTTCTTATTATTTATATTATGAAGATAATACATTACAAGTCAGTAATTATATAGTTACTAGCGATAGAGTGCCTGAAGAATTTAATAATTATAAAATTGTTCAAATATCAGATTTTCATAATACAAAGTCAAAGAAATTACATAATAGCTTAGTTAAAGAAATAAGTAGTATTAAACCTAATATCATTGTTATAACTGGTGATTTTATTGATGGTAATAGGACAGATATTAATACTTCAATTAATTTAATAAAAGATATCAAAGATATTGCTCCTATCTATTATGTTACTGGTAATCATGAAGCTAGTACTGAAAGCTATTCTAAATTACAAGAGGAACTAATAAATAATAATGTTAATATTTTAGATAACAAAATAGTGTTACTAGAAAATAATAACGCTCAAATAAATTTAATTGGTCTAGATGATCCCGTATTTAGTTGGGATACTTATCGTGATGATAAAACAATAATTAAAGATAATCTAAAAATGGTCACTTATGATAAGAACAACTTTACTATTTTGTTATCTCATCGTCCTGAACAGATTGATAACTATGCTGAAGAAAATTTTGATCTAGTTTTATCTGGCCATGCTCATGGCGGTCAAATAAGAATTCCTTTTCTAGGTGGTTTAGTAGCTCCTAATCAAGGATTCCTTCCCAAGTATACTAGTGGTCTTTATGAACAAGACGATACTAAAATGATCGTCAGTCGTGGAATAGGTAATAGTGTCTTCCCATTCCGTATCAATAATCGTCCTGAATTAGTCGTAATTGCTTTACAAAAAGCTTAAACAGATTTTAAAAAGTCTGTTTTTTAGTTCCTCTTAAATAATTTTTTCTTTGTGCTATAATAAATATAGTTTATTCCTAGGAGGTGTATTTATGTCTAAAGTTTTAATTGTTGATGATGATCAAGATATCTCAGAATTAATATCTTTAATATTA
>CANQOH010000068.1 GCA_947625425.1 uncultured Bacilli bacterium | reverse complement strand
GCACCGATATTATTAATAACAATTTTGACATTTTGTGTAGCAAGATTAAATATTTCATATAGATCTTTAGTAGTTATATGTTTTCTTTTAAGGACTTCACTAATATAAGTAGCAAAGAAGATATCACCACATCCATTAGTTTCAATTTCTTTAAATGGTTTTACTTCGTAATGATAAATTTGTTTTTGATAAATAATAGTTGTTCCTTTCTGACCTTTCGTAATAATTAGTAAATAAATATCGATTTTATTAATGAATTCATTAAAAGTTAAATTAAGTCTTTGAAGAATAAAGTTTAAGACTTCTTCTTTAAGACTTACTAAATAATACTTACGAAAAATAAAGTTTGCAATTGTTTTATTATCTTCATAAATTAATTTTTGATAATAACCAAAATCTAAACATACTTTATTAGGTAGATTAGGAAGTTTAACATAGTCTTGAATAAGAATAATATCATCTTTAGCAATAAGATCTTGAATATCTAGTTTTAAGTAATAGTTCTTTGTTTTTTGCTTGCAATATGGACAAGTACTACTATAACTATTAGGAGTAATAAAGAATTTTTTAGTTAGATAGTTTTTCTTTTCTAAAAGAGTTGTATCAACATGACATTTTTCAATTAGTTCTTTGGCAATTTCTCCACCATAATCATTACCATAATAACCACATATTTTTGTATTAATTCCCATATTAGAAAGATTTGCTAAAATATTAGAAACTGTTCCACCACCATTAAGATAGATTTGATTGTTATAAAAATAGTAATCTAAAACTAAGTTACCAATGCCAATTACATTCATTTTAATTCTCCTTGGTAGTTATAGATAGTGGGAACTATTTGATTATATTTAACATTAACAAATTCATAATTGTAAGTTTTATTTAAGTATAGAAGTAAAGATAAGGATTTTAAAACTAAGAGATAGTCAGCAATAATTATGTCTTTATTTATTTCTTCTAGGATAAGAAAATTATTTGAGATTTTAGGAAGTTCATTAATTAATAATTGATCTAATTCAGTATTTTTAGTATTTAAATAAATAACTAAGGAATCTTGATTATTAATGATATTAGTACGACCATGACATAAACTATATTTAGTATGAAGATTGACTGAAGATGTACCTGATTCAATAAAAGTTGTTTCTAAAAAAGTAGCACAGGTTTTAGATGATTCATCATAAATAATATTTAAATTAGTAAATGGTTTAAGAGATAGATTATTTAGTTTAGGTATTTTAAAATCTAGTTTTGTTATATCTAAGTAATAACACAGAAGAATTGATAAAGGAATAATTGTTTCATCAAAAGAAATAAAACTTTTATGATGATTAGTTATTGAATAATTTAGTAATGTCTCATTATTTACTTTAGTCTTACGATGAGTTAGTAAGTAAGTATTTAAGTTAGTATTAGTTAGTGATTTAATACCATGGTTAGTTCCTGAATAACTAACTAAGATTAAGTTATGATATAAAGAAGTATTTTGAAGATAATAATCTTCGACAGAAATGTTTTGCGTTATAATGTTATTTTTTTGATTTAATATTTTAGCTAAGAAAGTACTTACTACACTACTTCCTCCTACGCCACATACTAAAGTTGGTTCATTAATTTTATTTAACTTGGTAAAAATATTATTTAAATTAGTATCTGTTAATGAATTAGTAACGTTTTCTTCTAGGGTGTTAATAATTTCTTCTAACATAAAACCACATCCTTTATTACAGAATAATATAAGATGTGGTAATATTTGGTCTTGTTAATAATTTTCGTTTAATAGTTTAATATTTTTGATTCTTTTAAGCTCAAAATGACGTAAATCTTTTTTCTTTTCACAGAAAGCAGCGATGCCGAAGCCATCCTTTAGATAAAACAATTCTAATGGATCAATAATGCGTTCATTTAAACCTTTATTTAACGAATCATAAGTAATTAAGACTTTTCTTTTTTCTTTAATAGCACGTGATAAGATATTATAAGTTGTTTGGATAGTACTTGGAATTAGTTCTTTTGCATTAGAATCAATAATTGTTTTTACTTTATCTTGTAAAGTTTTTAAATATTCTTTTTGTTTACCGTCTTTAGGACTTATTTGTTTTAACATATTTAAATCATAGTTATTAAAACTAGATGAAATGTTAAAATTATTTTTTACTAAGATATAACCACCATATGGGCCATAGATAGTTTCAATGATAAAACCAGCTTTTTCTAAATCTTCTTTGTATAAACGAATCATTCTAGGTGAGACTTCAATTTTTTCAGCAAGTTCATTAATAGAATATTTACGACCATTTTGTAAATAACTTAACATTAATAAAGTATTAGATAGTTTACTCATTAAGATCACTTCCAAGTTTGTTATAAAATTTTAGATTTGATATTTATAGTTAAATAAGTTTTAAGCTTGTTGATTTTTACTATAGCATTCTTTTTGATAATATAAGGTTCTTAACTTGTCTATGCCTAGTGTATCATAATTAAATTCAGTTAAGCCATAAGAATTTAATTCATCAATTAATTTTTTTCTTTGTTCTTCTAAAGGTAAATCATAATATAAAGGATTATCATAATATACAAGTAAGCCGACATGTTCTATTTCTTGTAATTGAATTTTACTTTTCATACCATCTTTACAATATTGATGATCATATTTAAATGTATCAAATATTTTTTGATAACCTAATTGAAATAATTTTTCTTCAAAATCTTTTAATTCAGTAAGTGATACTTGGTTTATACCTAATTCTGGTAAAAGATTATTTTGAACTTTAAATGGTTCTTTATTACAACTGCGTAATCTTATGCATGCTCTCTTCATTTCATTTTCACTCAATCCATCGATGTTTTTATTAGTATAGTAAAGATCATGAGTTTGAACATTAAAATCATTATCTAGGCCATGATTTTTTAGAATACTATCATAATAGCTAAAGTTTTGTTTTAATTTGATACCTATTTCAACTACTTCCATAATTTTTAGCCTCCACCACTTACATATTTATCTAGCAATTAAAATATAACATAAAAGCGACTTACTCACAAGTCGCCTTCATATTTATCCTCGAATGTTTGAGTTATAGTTTAGTGGATTGCCTTAAACAAAAAAGTTCTCAGGCTCATTGCTATCATTTTATTTCTCCTTATCGTCATGATAGTAGTAATAAAAAAATGACACTCATTCGCTAGAATAAGTGCCTAAACAAATTTATTTTGGGTAGACATTCAACTTGACGAAACTGAATGTTCTCTTTTTTTATTTTATGCAAGTTTCTTTGACATATTCGTCGTAACATAAAAATGATACATTTGCAAGTTTCATCCTATTTATTATAAAGATTTCTTTTGACGATAAATTTCAATTAAATCAGGATCATTTTGATTAACAGGTAGATTATCTAAAGCAAAGAATTTCATATTTTTTGATTCACTATCCCATTTTAATGTTCCTGAATAGTTTTTTATACAATATAAAGCAGTATTGTTAATAACAACATCACCATTTGGATATTCATTTCTTCGACTTTTACCAGAAACAATAGCAATTAATTCTAAGTCATTTTCAGTTACATCTAAATTAGTTTCTTCTTTAACTTCACGAATGACTGTTTCTTCAAATCTTTCACCTAATTCTTGGCATCCACCTGGTAGACCCCAACGATCATTATCAGCTCTTGATTGAAGAAGAATCTCTCCCTTTTCATTCACGATAATAGCAGCAGCTCCATCTTGTAATAAAACGAATTTATGTTTTAATTCTCCCATACATAATCTAGTAAATACTGGATAACCTATAATATTACTTAACTCAATAATTTCATCTGGCGATAGTTTTTCAATTATTTTAACTAACTCATCATATGGTAGATTTCTTTTTTCTTGATTTGTTAATCCTTTTATTCTTTCTAATACTTCATTACTTGACATATATACCCCTATTAAATTTCTTTTAATATTTCATTAAATGAA
>CANQOH010000067.1 GCA_947625425.1 uncultured Bacilli bacterium | reverse complement strand
TAGATCACTTAGAAGATCCTCATAACTTTGGCGCTATTATTAGAACTTGTGAAGCCGCTGGTATTAAATCAATTATTATTCCTAAAGATCGTAGTGTCAGTGTAACTTCTACTGTAATGCGTACTAGTAGTGGTGCTTTAGAACATGTTAATATTGCGATGGTTAACAACTTAGTTAATGTTATTGATGATTTTAAAGATAACGGTTACTTTGTCTATGCTGCTGATATGGATGGCGAAAATTACAAAAATATTTCTTATGCTGATAAAGCTTTGTTAGTAATTGGTAGTGAAGGTAATGGTGTTGGTCGCTTAGTTAAAAAGAATTGTGATGTTATAGTTTCAATTCCTCAATACGGTCATGTCAATAGCTTAAATGCTTCAGTAGCGGCTGCTATTTTAATTTATGGTATAGTTAATAAATAAAAAATAGAGGTAGTGTATGAATTACGATGAGTTAAATGATAATGAATTAATAAATATGGTTCGTGAATCATCAGATGATGCTAAAGATCTTTTATTTGAAAAATACAAATATATCATTGATATTGAATTAAAAAAATATTCTAGTATGGCTAAACAATTAGGCTATGATTATCATGATTTAATGCAAGATGCTTTACTAGGTTTTTCTGATGCCCTAAATAGTTATCGTGATGATCGTTATACTGCTTTATCCAGTTTTATAACCTTATGTGTTGACCGTAAATTACAAGTTTCAATCAAAAAAGCTGGTCGTAAGAAAAATAAATTATTAAATGATTCTTTAAGTCTTGAATATGTTTATAAACAATATGCTTCACCATTAATGGATATAATTAGTGATAATAATGAAAATGATCCATTAGAAAGCATTCTTAAAGAAGAAACTTTTAAAGAATTATTAGAAGATATTCAAAATCATTTATCTAAGAGTGAATACGAAGTTTACTCCCTAATGATTAATGGTTTAAAATACGATGAAATAGCTACATTATTAGATAAAAATCTAAAACAAGTAGATAATACTATTCAACGTGTAAAGGCCAAAATTAAAAAAATTTTAGAAGAAAGATAAAAAAGTTCGAAAATATCGAACTTTTTCTTGATTTTTCCTAGCTTTCTATGGTATATTCTATTTGAACACGTAAAGGTGTTTTTTTAATACAAAAAATTTATGAGGTGGGCATATGGCAAAGAAAAAAAATATTAAAGATGTTGAAGAAACAAAAATTAAAGCAAAATCTAAAAAAGCTAAAGAAGAAGTTGAAGAAGAAGTAGAAGAAACTGAAGAAGTTGAAGAGGTTGAAGAAACTGAAGAATTAGCTGAAGAAGTAGAAGAAATCGAAGAAGATTTTGAATCTGAAGATGACGAATACGAAGATGCTGATGAAGATGAAGATGAAACTTCTGAAGAAGATGATTATGCTGAAGTAAAAAAAGATAAAAAGGGCAAAAAGAAAAAGAGTACTAAAAAGAAAGAAGGATACTTCGATTTAGTTGGTAAAGAACTTAAAAAAGTAGTATGGCCTAAAGGTTCAGAAATTCTTAAGTATTCACTAGCTGTTATTATTTTCTGTGTAATACTTTGCTTATTCTTTGAAGCCATTGAATTATTAGCTGCAGTATTGAAGGATGTGTTATCATAATGGAAAAAGAATGGTATGTTGTTAATACTTATAGTGGACATGAGTCTAAAGTAAAAGAGAAGCTTGAACAAAGAGCTATCTCAATGGGTATGCAAGATAACATCTTTAGAGTAATTATTCCTGAAACAACTGAAGTTGAAGTTAAAGACGGCGTAAAAAAAGAAAAAGTTAAAAAAATGTTTCCTGGTTATGTTCTTGTCGAAATGATCATGTCAGATGAAGCATGGTATATTGTTCGTAATACTCCTGGTGTAACAGGTTTCATTGGTTCATCAGGACATAAAGCTAAACCAACACCTTTAATGCCTCAAGAAATAGATCGTATCTTAGCTTCAATGGGTATGAGTCGTGTTAATATCGAATCAGAAATGGCTGTTGGTAATAAAGTTACTATTGTTGATGGTCCATTCAAAGGAATGAATGGTGTTATTGATAGTATTGATGCTGAAAATAACCGTTTAAATGTTTTAATCGATTTATTTGGTCAAGAAACTCCTGTTGAAGTTGAATTATTCCAAGTTAATAAATTACAATAAAAATACTTTGCAAAAAGTATTTTTTTTGTCAAATAATCTGCTCTAATTGACACCTTTTATTGTACTTTAATTCTTAATGAAATATAATAAAATTATAAGAGTAAGGAATGATAATATGGATTTACAAGCTGACTTAGGTCAAATGAAACAAGATGCCAGAGAAATATCAAATGCTGCAAAAGAATATGAAGATGCTGTAACACAACTATATAATATTGTGGATAATTTATCTAGCTCTTGGCAAGGTGTTGATAACATTGCCTTTGTTAACACCGTAAATAATTATAAAAAGGAAATACAAACATTAGGTCAAGTTGTTAATAATTATGCAATTTTTCTAGATGGTGCATCAAATAGTTTAGACGACTTACAAGGTGATGTCGGCTCTGCCGCTACTAAACTATAGGAGGTTTTAAGATGAATAATAATCAAATGGATATTTCAATTTCATATGAAGGATTAAAAAATTCAGCTACTGAAATGACTAATAAAGTCGAAATAATGAAATCAGCGCTTTCTAAAGCAACAACTATTATGGGTCGAACTGAACAATCTTTTAAAAGTGAATCTGCTGAAAATTTAAGAGAAAAATATAATACATTATATGCTAAATTTGGTGATTTCTACGATGCAATTACTAAATATGCCACGTTCTTAAATACTACAGCTGGTAAATATGCTGAAGCAGATAAGAAAATTGCTCAAAATGCTCAAGACTTAACTTCAGATTATAATGGATAAACTACATATGTAGTTTTTTTATTGTTATATAAGCAATTTTTGACAAAGAAATAACAATTATTTATAATACATTTACTTTAAAGGGGGATGTAATTATGCAAGCTGTTAATAAAGATGTTAAAGAAGCAATCAGCTTAATTAATCAAAAATTTTCTCCATCATATAATTATTCACAATACGGAACATGTTTTCTTTATGGCACCGAAAATCAAGAAGGCCTTAATAGTGTCATAAACTATAATAATAAAGATGTTCTAACTGTCGCTTCTAGTGGCGACCAATACTTAAGTGCAATATATTATGGAGCTAAAAATGTTGATTTATACGATATTAATAAACTTACTAGATATATTTCCTTTCTTAAAATAGCTGCTATTAAAACATTAAGTTTTAAAGATTATATAAGCTTCTTTATGCCACTAACTGAAAACTATAAAGTTAAAAAAACATTTTGGAATCTAAAAACTTTAAAAAGATTATTACCATCACTACCAAGTGATGTTGGATACTTCTGGGAAAACATAATGTATGAATTTAATAAAAAAGGTTATGGTAACTTTGTTTTTCCTGCTGCATATTGTAATAAACCAGAAATGGTTCAAAATGGTATGCCTTTCTATCAAGAAGAAAGTGAATACTATAAATTACAAGGCATACTTCGTAAAACTGAATATCCAGTCTTTAAAAGCTGTGACATATTTGACTTATCTAGAGCCT
Organism: uncultured Bacilli bacterium; assembly: GCA_947625425.1. Next base: position 529 of record CANQOH010000067.1, on the reverse strand, counting down.
TTGCTACACAATATGATATCGTTTATCTATCTAATATTCTAGAAACAATTGTTGCTGGTGAACTACAAAGCTATCCTTATGCCAGCTTTAGTTCTGAAGATCGAATTGAAGCCGAGTTATTAGAGAAAACAGAGAATAATATATATAAATTAGGTCGTGAAAACGGAACTATTATGTTAAGTTATCGTAATAATGCTACTATTGCTGACTCAACTGATCTATTTTATAATTGTGTCTTATTTGATGCTACCGAGATACCACGAAAATTTAAAGATAATTCACAAAAAGATGATCATGCTCCAACCGATATCGTTTTAACTTATAAACTTCCAAGTAAACGATATGGTAAATAGGGCGTATTTTACCTTTATTGCTTGCATTTATTATAAATATATGTTAATATCTTAAATGCAATTGTGTATTTAACACAATTAGCTTAAGTGGGAGGGAACAAGCGGATTGCCTTTGACCACTTTCGCGAAAAAAATTTTTTAGGAGGTGTTTTTCGTGGCAAAAGAAGCCGTAAAGA
>CANQOH010000066.1 GCA_947625425.1 uncultured Bacilli bacterium | reverse complement strand
ATAGTTTAAACGTGAATGTAAAATTTACTTGAAATATTCTGAATAAAATCAGATATTTATGAAACTATCAAAATAGAATTAATTACATTACACTATACGGAAGTTCATTTAAAACGGATAAATGCAATGTAGGAACGATTAATGTTCCTCTTTTTTTGTGATTAAAATCGAATGTTATTGTATGCAAAAATAGACAATAATAGTTTCTTTTATGGTAACTATTCATACTATATAGTATAGAAACAATTGACACCTGTTATTAATTATGCTATTGTATATTACTATCAAAATTAATTGCAAAATCAAATTGTAAATAATATAATTATGTTGAATATAATAGGAGGTGTGAAGTATGATGAATAAGAAAGAATATATTCGAGAACAAAAAGATTGCGCTAAAATGCTTGGTATAAGTCTTAAAGAATATAGAACTGACTTAAAAAATACAACTGCACCTAAGAAAGAAAAAGATAGTAAAAATATCAAGTATGACAATAGTTTCTTAAAATTGTTTAATGCTAGTGAATTAGATTTGAAGAAAAAATATTAATATAGAAGTAGTGATAGCAGTATGGAAAAAAAGGCAAAAATAGGAGATATATGGGTAACATTAATTCCTAAATTAATAGTAAATGATGATGAATCAATTCAAGTAGTTTTAGAAAAAAGACCTTGCTTAATTATTGATGATGGAAGAGGCTTTTTGATAGAAGAAAATTCTAATTATTCTGGATTAAAATTAACAACAAGAAATTCTATAATAAAAAAAGTTAATAGAAAAGAAATTAAAAATTGGAAAGAATTAGGATTAAAAAATAAATCATATGTAAGAATTGAATTACCACTTAAAATAGAATCGCAACAATTAGTGAATAAGATATGTGAAATAAAGGATGAAAATTTAAAAGAATATCTTAAAGAATTAGCTAACTATTTTAATCTTGGTATGTTAGAAAAAATTAGCGAAACAAAATAAATCTACCTTTTGGTAGATTTTTAATATTATTAATGTTGAGCTTTATGATTTCTATGTTATACTATAAATGTAGCAATTATTGTTACTACATCTTTTGGATAATTTGAGGATAGAAAGTCATCGTCTATCACGGATGTAAATCTTAAGTGTAGGTTACTCATAAGAGTTTCTGATGAGATGCTAGAGTGATGCCTAGCCGATTATCTAAAGCTATCAGTAATGATAGTTTTTTTGTGATTAAATTCAATAGTAACTATTGAATTAATGACAAAAAAATTATAAAATTATAATGTATAATAGATATTCTTTAAATAAAGAATAAAGGGGATGTTATTTATGAAAGCAATGGTCGGATCAACTATTCAATCTAGTAGTTATGATGCAGGAATTGAATTAGCAAAGAATTCTACTAAAGGACTTAGATCACCTAAGATAGGATTTTTATTTGGTTCTACAAAGTATACACAAGCTGAATTATTAAGAGGAGTTAAATCTTTTAATCCAGATTTGAAGATTATTGGTTGTACTTCTAATGAAGCTATTATGACTCCAGATGGAATTATTTGGAATGAAGATGGTTTTGCGGGAATGATGGCTTTAGAAGATAATGAATTAACAGTAGGTGTTGCTTTAACAGAACGTGGAACTGATGCGAGAGTAGCAGGTCGTAGAGTTGCTAAGGAAGCAATGGCTAATGCCGAAAAGAAATATCCTCCAGTGGCTTTTGCTTTATTTACTACTCCTGGTAGTGAAGAGGAATATATTAAAGGTATTCAAGATGTGTTAGGTGAAATACCAATGTTTGGTGGCTCAGCTTCAGCTGAAAAGAATAATTTAAATTGGAAAGTTATTTGTGAAAACAAATCAACTAATGATGGTTGTGCAATTGCTATTTTCTATACAACAAAGAAAATAAAGACAGTATTTACTAGCAATTACAATGAAACAAAGAATATGGGAATTATTACAAAAGTTGAAGGAGCAAGAAAAATATTAGAAATTGATAATGGTTTTGCTTTAAAGAAATATGCTGAATGGAATGATATTGAAGCAGAAGATATTATGAATGAAAAGTTAGCGTATGCTTCAGTATCTGTACCATTAGGAACTAAAACTTCTGGTGGGGAAACAGTATTAGTACATCAACCACTTAAAGGTAATCAAGATTATTCATTAGAAGTTGGTTCAAATATTACAGTCAATACTGCAATTATGCAATTAAAGATTACAGAGGATGGCATGATTGAAGGAGCTGTTAAAGGAATTAATGAACTTAAAGATGATTTAAAGACTTCAGCAGTTTTATTACTACATAGTAGTGGTCGTAAAGAATTTTTAGATGATAGAATAGATGAAGACTTCGTTGCTCTTAAAAATGCTTTAGGTGATGTACCATTTATAACAACATTTACTAGTAGTGAATTTGGAACAGTTGATCATTCTGGAGCACTAGTTGGTAATTTATCTTTATCTATTACTGGTTTCTCAGAATAGTAATTCTTTATTGTTATATATAGATAGGTTTTCTATAATTATAACGTATATAAATAGTTATAAAAAAAGCTTGACTATTGAGCTTTTTTTATCTTGCAATTTTTTTTAAAAATTGAAAAAATTGAAAAATGTAAATTTTTTGAAAATCAAATTTTTGAGAAAAAAGTAAAATATTGTAAATCGAACACGAAAAAATAAAAAAGTGCTTTGAAGTCTCTATTTTAGGGACTTTTTTGAGAATATACATTCTTGATAATATCAAATATTAAAAAACAAAAATGCCTTAAAAACGCCAAAAATTGAAAAAATGAAATTTTTGAAAAAGGCGATTTTTGAAATTTTTTGCAAAAATAAAACTTTTCTTTTTTATATATGTTTTATATAATGAAATTAGGAAAAGGTAGAAGGAGAGTTTTTAAAAATGGCAAAGAAAGAAGAAGATCTTTTTGCTACACTTCAAGTAGTAAAAAGAAATGGTAAAAAAGTAGAATTTAATCCAACAAAAATTGCTATCGCCATTAAAAAAGGGTTTGATGATGTAATTGAAAAATCTATAGATGAAACTGGCGAAGCTAAATATTCTGAAAAAGATATGCAAAAAGTTTTTCATGATGTATTAGACAGAATTGAAAAAGATTATGCGGATAAAGATAAAATTAAAATCGAAGAAATTCAAGATCTAATAGAAACTTCATTAAAAAGTAAAAAATATGTTGATGTATATGAAAGCTTTTCTAGTTATAGAGAAAGAAGAGCACAATCAAGAGAAGCATTTACAGAAGATAAAAGATCTCATAAATTTTTAAAGACTTTAGAAGGACTGGCATTAAAGAGTGCTTCTGAAGATGATACTAAAAGAGAAAATGGTAATATTGATGGAAACTCAGCAATGGGAACAATGTTACAATTTGGTTCTAATGTATCTAAAGAATTCTCTAAAACATATTTAATGAAGAAAAAATTTGCTGATGCTCATGATGAAGGAGATATTCATATTCATGATATGGACTTCGAAGCAATGGGTACAACAACTTGTTTACAAATAGATTTAGATAAATTATTTAAAGGTGGTTTCTCAACAGGTCATGGTTACTTAAGAGAACCAAATGATATTATGAGTTATTCAGCATTAGCTGCAATAGCTATTCAATCTAATCAAAATGATCAACATGGTGGACAAAGTATTCCTTTATTTGATTATTACTTAGCACCAGGTGTTGTTAAAACATTTAGAAAACAACTTAAAATGACTATTCAAGACTTCCTAGATTATTCAGACTTTGCAAGTTTTGTAAATATGAAAACAGTTGAAGATGTTATTAGTAAATTAACTACTATTGAAACACCAGTTGAAACATTTGAAAAGTTTTATAAAGAAAATGAGTCATTGAAAAGATTATTTACAATGGCATTAGATAAAGCAGTTAAGAAGACTGATAGAATTACATACCAAGCAATGGAAGCATTTATTCATAACTTAAATACGATGCATTCAAGAGCTGGAGCGCAAGTTCCATTTAGTTCAGTTAACTTTGGTACTGATACTTCTCCTGAAGGTCGTATGGTAATGAAGAATTACTTACTTGCTGTAGATGCTGGTTTAGGACATAGTGAAACACCGATATTCCCTATATCAATATTTAAAGTTAAAGATGGAGTAAATTATAACCCTGGAGAACCTAACTATGATTTATTTAAATTATCTTGTAAGGTATCGGCAAAGAGATTATTCCCTAACTTTGAATTTATAGATGCACCATATAACTTACAATATTATGTTCCAGGTAGACCTGAAACAGAAGTTGCTACTATGGGTTGTCGTACAAGAGTTATGGGTAATGTAGTTGATCCTGATAAACAAATTACACCAGGTCGTGGTAATTTATCATTTACAACAATTAACTTAGTTAGATTAGGTATTAAACATGGTATTGTTGGACCTAATGCTAAAGATAAAGCCGATATGAAAGGCTTCTATGAAGAGTTAGATGAAAAGATTGAATTATGTAAAGATCAATTACTTGAAAGATTTGAAATTCAATGTAATAAGAGAGTATATAAT
>CANQOH010000065.1 GCA_947625425.1 uncultured Bacilli bacterium | reverse complement strand
TAGCAAGACCAAATAATATTAAATATTTAGGTTTTGGCTTTTACAACAAGAAAGGAACATGGAGACCAAAACCACACTTAAAGTCATTACAAAAGTTTGAAAGAAAATTAAAAGATATAACTAGTAGAAGTAATGGTATGTCAATAAGTGATAAGATAGTAAAACTAAACCAAGTAACAAGAGGTTGGATAAACTATTTTAAAATAGCAGACATGAAATTATCAATGGGTAAAATTAGTAAACATATAAGACATAGATTAAGGATGTGTATTTGGAAATATTGGAAGAAACCTAGAACTAAATATAAAGCATTAAGAAAACTAGGAATTTCAGAATACAACTCTTACATGGTAGCAAATACTAGAAGAGGTTACTATTGGGTAGCAAGCACAGTCGTAATGCATATGGCAATATCTAATAAAAGATTAAAGCAAAAAGGACTAGTGTTTCCACTAGACCATTACCTTAAAGTACATACTGTAATATAAATTGAACCGCCGTATACCGAACGGTACGTACGGTGGTGTGAGAGGGACGAAATAATTTAATTATTTCTCTCTACTCGATTTTTATAATTTAAATTTTGCAGTTTTTTCTGAAATTTCAGATTAATCTTTTTAGTTAGTTCTTTTTGAACTTTCCCAATAAGTTCTATATTTGGATTTGAAAATTCTTTCATATATCTAATCCAAAAAGTATCAACAAAAAGTTCACTAAAATTTTCGGTTATTTCCCCAATAAATTTATCTTCATTTCTTTTCATTATTTTTCTCCTTCTATTTATATATTTGTTTTATTTTGTTCATTTCCTTTTGTTTTTAATTAAAAAACAAAAAAAGTGTATAATTATACACACTTTTCTATATAAATAACCAGGAATAAGATTTACTTTAAATCAAAACCATCTTTAAACGCATTGCCAACTCTTTTAGTTACTTCATAATAACCATGAGTATATGGATCAAAAGCAATGGCATGCATTAAAGAGACATCAACTTCATCTTTATTCATAACATCTTCTAATGCCGTTACATTGACAATCTTACCAACAACTCCACAGCCATATGTAGAATCTTCATAAGATACAAATTCACATTCCAGACAAACAGGAAATTCATTAATAATGGGAGCATCAACTAATTCAGACTTACAGGATGTAAGATTGCTGCGATGAAATTTATCGGGACAATCATTTCCCGATACGACGCCAAAATAATCAGCTTCTTTAACATGATTGGCATCAGCAATACTGACGGTAAAAGATTTTCTCATTTGAATGTTTTTTACCGTTTTATGATTGGCTGATAAATTTAAAGCAATGTAATTTCTTTCTAACATCATTCCCCAGGCACAGTTCATAACATTAACGCTACCATCTTCATTATAAGTAGCAATCATTAATACAGGCATCGGAAAAATAGCTTCCGTCGTTTTAATCGTTTTTCTCATAATATTTTTATTCCTTCCTTTACTTTTAAATTATTTTTAATTTTGAAAAAAGATATTTTGACCTTTTTTTAAGTCATAACTAACTAAATTGGTATTATCCAAATCTTCTTTGGACATATCTACTGCCGTAATTTGGCTATTTTCATAAGTTGTATAATAATAAATACCTTTGTCGAGATTGCAACAAGAACTGTAAATAGTTATTTCATACAAATTATCTTTCATATGAACACAACCTCGTTGTTGTTCAACCGATGATAAAATATGGAAAAATTGACTAATACTTTCTGATTCAGTATCCCCGGATAATGAATTCATCTTCGTAAATGTTGCTTTAACAAATCTAGAAGCTGATGATAAATCCCCCGGTAAACCTAAAGCTCCCATTCCTCGACTATAAACATCTAAATTTAAATTCTTAGAAAAAGTATTAATAGGCTTTTCAATTGATAAGTTTAAATAATTATTTAAGTTAAACATTTGAATATCAAAAGTTGGATTATTAGTTAAAATTCCTACAGGATTATCATATACTTTTAATCCTTCTTTTGTACACTCAACCACAATCGCTTCTTCTTTTGAGGCAATAATCCAATGTAGAGGTGATACAGGTAATTCTTTACTAAAATCTAAATTAATAATATTTATTTTGTTTAATAAATCTTTAACTTCTTTAATATTTGAACATTGAGACAAAATCCAAGGAATAAATTCAAATGGAGCTATATTATCTTTATTATCTTGCTCATCTTTATAACAGGCATTACCCGGAAAATTTAAACCGGCCATGCCTAATCCTTTTTCGTTAATGGCATCATAATATAAAGGATAATTATTAAAAACATAAGCCATCCCAATAAGGGCATAATGATTATTAATATCTTTTCCGTTTCGAAACTTAAAAGGATAATTTCGCGGGGTAATAGTTACCGTTTCTTTATATGAATATTCTAAGTCTAAATTTCTGCCAAAATAGTGATCTTTAGTTTTATAAGTGGCTGCTGTACACATTTTTATACCTTCTTTCTATCCTAATTATATCGTAAATGATCTTAATTAGTAAAGAGAAGCATTTATTTTTTATAATATCCTTTGCGAAAAATAATTTTATCAGTAGCCGCGAGGACTCCTGGTAAAACAAAAAGAATTAATATGACGGAAGCAAGTGTACCCTCGGAAATAGTTTCACATATTTTAGCGGCAATAGCTTGCGTAAATAAAGCACCAATTAAGGTTACAATTATTAAAATTAATGAAGAACTAATGATGGTATGGATGGCTTTATTATAAGCATTAATGACTGAATCTTTAATTCCCATAGTCAATCTTGATTCTCGATAATAAGAAGTATAAACAATAGCATAATCTATCGTAGCTCCCATTAAAATAGCTTGAACTATTAGTACAGAGATAAAGTAGACTGAGCCAGATGTGACCGAAATTACTCCCATAGTCATATAGACAGCTGTTTGAATAATAAGAACCAAAACAAAAGGAATAATTAAATCTTTTAAAGTTATAGCAACAACAATAAAGATAAAAATCATTGTTAAAATCGTAATCTTGTTTAATTCATCATTAAAAGTTTTACTCATTTCTACAGCCATAGGTGAATTTCCAACCATATATATCGTCATTGTCCCCAATTTCATCTTCTATAGAATTAATAAATTTATAAGTATCCGCATCTTCCGATGAATATTTAGTATTTAAAACCACTCTTCTATATTTATCTCCTACTAGTAAATCTTTAGCTTTAAGAATTTCTTTTTTTGAATCAGTAATATCCTCTTTTCTTTCTAAGCTTATAAAACTATCAAATCTTGAATTAGATAAAATATCAGAATTTAAATAATTAATAAATTCTTCAATAGTCATTTTCCATGAATCATTATATTCTTTAATACTTCCATGGTACATATATACTAGTTTGATAAGAGATTTATCTACTCTATTATTTAAAATAGATAATGATTTATAAGCTTCTAAAGAGTTATACTCCCATTTATTTAAAGATTTTTCCGTTATATCATTAATTGTTTCTAATTTTTCTTTTTGCTGGTTAGAAATATTTTTTGCATATCTGCACCTCCCAAGATAATTCCTACTATTATTTATTTATTAAAGATTTATAATATTATTAAAATTAGTAAGAATCATCATTATATGCTCTAGTTATTTTTATTATTTCAATATAAAAAGTGTTACTCTGTTTTTTACAATGTAAACACTTTGCTAGTTCTAATCCCTTTTTAAATAGAATTAATAATATTAAATATCAATAATCCCATAAAAAGTATACCATAAAGCAAAAGAAAACTCCATCTTACGATGAAGTTATTCTCCATTTTCAACCAGGATCATTTATTATTCGTGCCACCCAGAAGCAAAATACATTTTCACACTTGCTCACGTGCAATATAAAAATACTATATTTTAAAGAAAATATCAAATAGTATATTCAATTTTCAAAATATTATTTATTCATCTTTTCCGTACCACTATCACATTTTGGATGAATAAAAACTAAGAATTTATTGCAGAAAAATAGGGCTCTATCCTAAAATAGACCCCTTACAAAAATGATTTAACATTTTTTCCTTGCATAGATAATATATCACAAAATTATATCTATGTCAAACTACTCATCCAAAATTTCTTTATAATTTTTTTCAATTATTTTATCAAAATATTGATAAATGAATTTAAGTAGTTCATTATTAGTATAAGTATTTTCTATTAAGAATTATTCTTCCATAAATAAAAATTGACTCAGGGCTTCATAAGTTTCCTGAGTACCAATCGATATAAAGCATATCATATATTTATATATAAAGTCAATACATTTTTAATACATTCTTAATACAGTTTTTATACTAAATTTATATAATATTATTAAAATATTTACTATTTCTAAAGTTCTATTGTCCTTAGGATTTATTTCCCCTTCTCATATCTTGTCATAGTTCTTCTCTTACATTCGCATGTTAAACCCAATTTGTCCGATACATTATCCTGTGTCATTAATCTAAATTGTCTTGCAAAAGCAATTCTTGAGCCTTGTGATAAATCCTTTAATTTTGGTTTTGTGTATATTAGTC
>CANQOH010000064.1 GCA_947625425.1 uncultured Bacilli bacterium | reverse complement strand
AGGCGATAGAAGATAAAGTTTATGTAAGTACTTATGATGAAGTTTATAATAATGAAATAATAGAAAAGTTTTATGAATCTTATAAAGATAAACAAGAGTGTTTTATGAGAATGATGAGATATACATTAGAGGGAGCTCCTATTATTACTGATGTTTTGTATGATAAAGATAAAGTTTATGTTGTAGAAGATAATAGAAGAGATGGATATACTAGTGAGGGAAATATAACACTTAAAGTATTTGATAAGTTTGGTGTAGAAAAAGAACAGGATAAATATTATTGGACTGCTTATAATGGGGAAAATAATGAAGTAGAAGATGATAACTACTGGTCACTAGCTGATGTAGATAATGAATATATTAATAAGTTAAATAAAGAAAATATAGTTGTTGAAAAGATGGATATTGATAAATTCTATGAGATAACTTTAAAGAATGGTATTGAAGATGTTAAATCTTTAGATAAAGATTATTCATTTGATGATGTTAAGAAAGATAAATGTAATATTGATGGTAACAATGCCTTTTGTTCTAATACTTTAGATGATTTTATTAAAGATTATAAGGATAAGAAAACTACGGCTATTAGAATAGTTACTAATAGTGATAATGGCATTATTATTAAAGATGTTTATTATGATAATGATTTAGATAAAATATATTTAGTTGTTGATAAATCAAGAGTTAATAACATACCTAATAAAGATATTAAATTTTTAGAATACGTTAAAATTCGTGAATACTCTTCTGATAAACTAAATAAAGTTGATTTAATAGCAGATGGTATTCAGGATGATTATTACTTATGTGATTGTATTTGGGAAGATGATGAAGTCTTTAATATAGTGTAATTAAAAAGAACTATTAATTGAATAGTTCTTTATTTTTTGTAAATAAATTTATGAGTACCAAAGTAACTTAAACGTTCAATGATTTCCGCTACTTCATCGACGTCTTTATCAAAGTCGTTTTTTACCCAGTAGTTAACGACGCCTAAAGCACCATTAAAGATGAAGACTGAAGCATACTCAATATCTTCTTCACTTAAGTCAGGTAGGTCATTTTGCCATTTCTGCTTACATTTATCGTAAGCTAGTTCTAAAATATCATTTAAAAAATATACATTATTGTTAGTATTAAATAATATTTTAACTAATTCTTTGTTACTTAGGAATACCATTAGTAAGTCTTTAGTGAAACTAGATACGGAATAATTGTTGTTAGTATTAGATGGAACGGCTTCTTTTAGTTCACTCACAAAGTCATCTTCAATCTTATCAAGTAAGTCATAGACATCTAAGTAATAGCGATAAAAAGTTGCGCGATTAATGTCAGATAACTTACATATTTCACTAACAGTAATTTTCTTAATATCTTTTTCTAGTAATAAATCAATAAATGTATCTCTGATAATTTTCTTAGTATATTTTATTCTGCGATCCATATGGCACCTCTTTTATTAAACAATATCTTTTTATGTGTTTAATATTTAACAATCTTAGTAAATATTGATGATTGATGTATTAATTGAGTTAATTATATAATACATTTGTAAGTTATGCAACAGATGTTTAATAACTTAAGGAGGAATCTAAATGAAAATATTAGATAAAGTAATTAATAAGATTAAATATAAACATCCATGGGATAAGTATTATAAGAAGAATGAAAGAGATATTGAAGTACCTAATGTATCTTTATATGAACATCTAAAAGAGAAGAATAAAGATAATATGGATAGTGTAGCTATTAATTATTTTAATAAAAAGATGACTTTTAGATATTTTTTTGGGGAGATTAATTTATGTGCTAAAGCTTTAAGAAGTCAAGGGATAAGACCAGGGGACGTTGTAACAATATGTATGGCGAATACTCCAGAAGCTGTTATATCTTTTTATGCAGTTAATAAAATAGGGGCGATTGCTAATATGATTCATCCCTTATCAGCTGAAGAAGAGATAAAGAATTCACTAATTACAACTAATAGTGTGATGTTAATTGCGATTAACTTAAGTTATAAAAAGATTAAAGAGATAGTTGATGAAACGAATGTCTATAAGACAATTATTGTTTCACCTGGGGACTCAATGCCAGTTCTTTTAAAAGTTGGATATTACATTACACAAGGTAGAAAAGTAGAAGTGCCTAAGAAGAGTGAAAGTAATATGTACTGGAATGACTTTATGGCGAGAGGTAAAAGCTTTACGGAGAAGGTATTAGCGAAAACAACTAAAGATCAACCAGCCGTTATCTTACATAGTGGTGGGACGAGTGGAACACCAAAGAATATTGTTTTAACAAATGGTAATATAAATGCCGTAGCTAAACAAGCCGAAATTGTCTTTAAAGATATTAATAATACTGATTCGGCATTAGCAGTATTACCTTTATTTCATTGCTTTGGTTTAGTAGTTTGTGTTCATGGACCAATGTGTTTAGGAGCTAGTACAATCTTAGTACCACAATTTGATGCGAAAAGATTTGATAAATTGATTACAAAATATAGACCTACTTTTATACCTGGAGTACCAACTTTATTTGAAGCACTATTAACTAATAAACATATGGATAATGTTGATTTATCTTATGTTAAGTATGTTATTTCGGGAGGAGATTCGTTAAGTGTTGCGAAGAATGAAACGGTTAATAAATTTTTAAAGAGTCATAATTGTCAAAGAAATATTATCCAAGGTTATGGAATGACTGAAACAACGGGTCCTGTTACATTTGGATCTATGGGTTCTGATGTCTTAGGTAGTGTAGGAATTCCTTTACCTGGTAATGAAGTTAAAATAGAAGGTGTTGAGACGAGAGAAGAAGTACCATTTGGTGAGGTAGGCGAAATCTGTATTAGTGGACCAACAGTAATGCCAGGTTATCTAGATAATGAAAAAGAAACTAATGATATCTTAGAAAAAGATAATAAAGGTAAGATATGGGTTCATACGGGAGATTTAGGTTATATGAAAGAAGATGGAGTAGTATTTTTTACTTCAAGACTTAAAAGAATGCTTATTGTATCAGGTTATAACGTATATCCATCACATATTGAAGAAGTTATTATGGAACATGAAGCAGTACTTAATTGTGGAGTTATAGGGATACCTCATCCATATAAAGTACAAGTACCTAAAGCTTATATTGTTTTAAATAATGGTATTAAAGTAACTAATAAGATTAAAAATGATATTAAAGAATATTGTGAAAAGAATCTTGCTAAATATATGTTACCTAAAGAATATGTCTTTAGAGAGTCTTTACCTAAAACAATGATAGGTAAAGTAGATTATCGTGAGTTAGAAAAAGAAAATAAATAAAATAATTAATAATATGTTATGATATTAAAGTGGTAAGAGGTGTTAGAAAATGAAAGTTGGAATACCTAGAGCTTTCTTATATTATAGATATCATATATTATGGGAGACTTTTTTTGAAGAGTTAGGTGTAGAATATATCGTAAGTCCAGAAACTAATAAAGATATCTTAAGAAGAGGAGCAACGCATGCAATAGATGAATCTTGTTTATCAAGTAAAATATATACAGGACATGTTGATTATTTAATCGATAAATGTGATTATATTTTTATACCTCGAGTTGCGACTTTTGGTAATACAAAAGAAATAGTATGTTCTAAGTTTCAAGCTATCTATGATGTAATTAAAAATACTTATCGTGAGAAAGATTTAAAGATACTATATTATAGTATTGATGTTCATAATAAAGATACAGAATTAAAAGCTTTTATGAAGATGGGTAAATTCTTAGGAAAGAATAAAGCTCAAATATTAAAAGCTTATTATATAGCTAAACAAGCAGAGAAAACGCATAAGATATTAGATATACGTAATCAAGAAAAAGTACTTGAAGAAAGTAAAAAATTAAAGATATTAATAGTATCACATCCATATAATATATATGATGAATATGTAGGTAAACCAATACTTGATACTTTAAAAGATTTAGATTGTGAAGCAATTTTAGCTTGTGTAGTAGATGAAAAGAAAGCTAAAGAAAGAGCTAAAGTAATAAGTGCGACTTTACCTTGGACTTTTAATAAAGAATTAGTAGGAGCTATTAGTATTTATAAAGATAAAGTAGATGGAATCATCTTAGTATCTTCTTTTCCTTGTGGACCAGATTCTTTAGTTAATGAAATGATAGTTAGAAGATTAAAAGATAAACCAATTATTAATTTAGTATTAGATGGCCAAGAAGGAACAGCAGGAATGGAGACAAGGCTAGAGAGTTTTGTTGATATTATAAGACTTAGAAAGGAAAAAGAAGATGAAGAAGAGTAGTAAACCTAAAGTATATTTTCCAAGATGGGAATCTTATAATGTAGCTGTTGAACATATTATCAGAAATGGCCTTGATTGTGATTATTTATATGCGAAACCAATTACAAGAAGAACGTTAGAATTAGGAACTAAGAATTCACCTGATTTTGTTTGTACACCTTTTAAGTATATTTTAGGTGGGTATATAGAAGCGATTGAAGAAGGAGCAGATACTTTAATTCAAGTAGGTGGTTTATGTAGATTAGGTTATTATGGTGAACTACATGAACAAATACTTAGAGATTTAGGTTATAAAGATATAAACTTTGTTAATATGGCAAATGCTAGTTTTAGAAATCCGTTAAGTTTTTATGATGAATTTAAAAAAATAAATCCTGATTTAAGTTTAAAGAAGGTAACGGAAGCTTGTTTAGTAGCTGTTAAAATGGTTGAAATAATTGATAAAGTAGAAGATTATATTAGACAGAATGTTGGCTTTGAAGTAGTAGAAGGTTCTTTTGATAAATTACATCAAGAATTTTTAGATGATTTAAGAGATGTAGAAGATAAAAAAGAACTTAATGTACTATATAAATTATATAAAAAGAGATTTAAAAAGATTGAAATTAATAAACCGAAAAATCCTTTAAAAGTTGGTTTTGTAGGTGAGTACTATACAATTATGGATGGATATAGTAATCACTATATGGAAAAAGAATTAGCTAAAAAAGGAATTGTTATTTATAGATGGATGAATTTATCTAATAGTATATTAAATCCACAGACTAAAGAAGTTAAACAAAGTATTAAGAATTATGCGAAGTATGATATGGGTGCAACGGCAATGTATACAATTAAAAAAGCTTTAGATTATGCCAAAGATGGAGTAGATGGTATTATTCATGTTAAGAGCTTTGGTTGTACGCCAGAAATAGATACAATGCCAGTCTTACAAAGAATATCTGAAGATTATAAAATACCAGTTATTTATTTTAGTTTTGATAGTCAGACTAGTGATGTAGGTATTAATACGAGAATAGAAGCATTTTATGA
>CANQOH010000063.1 GCA_947625425.1 uncultured Bacilli bacterium | reverse complement strand
GGAGTTAGAAAAGTAGAAGTATTTGTTAAAGGTTTAGGTGCAGGACGTGAAAACGCAATTCGTTCATTACAAACTGCCGGATTAGAAATTACAACTATTAATGATGTTACTCCAGTTCCACACAACGGATGTCGTCCACCAAAACGTCCAAGAAATTAATAAAAAGTGAAAGAAGGGAACTTAAGGATATGTTAAGATTTGAAAAACCAGAATACAAAATTACTGAATACATAGAGAGCAATCACTATGGAAAATTTGAACTAGAACCACTTGAAAGAGGTTTTGGTACAACAATTGGAAATGCATTAAGAAGAGTTATGTTATCTTCATTACCTGGAAGTGCAATTACTTCAGTAAAAATTGAAGGTGTTATGCATGAATTCCAAAAAATAGATGGTGTTGTTGAAGACGTAACTGCAATCGTTCTTGCTTTAAAAAGCATCGTAATCAAAAATCATTCTGAAGAAGATAAAGTAATTAGATTATTTGCTGACAAAGAAGGTGCAGTAACAGCTGGCGACATCGAAAGAGATGCTGATGTAGAAATAGTTAATCCAGATCTAGTAATCGCTAACCTTGTTAAAGGTGGAAAACTAGAAATGGAAATGACAGTTAGTAATGGTCGTGGATATGTTGATTCAAAAACAAACCAAAAATTATTTGGCGAAAATAAAGTTGGTGTTATCGCAATTGACTCACTTTATTCACCAATCGAAAGAGTTAGTTATGAAGTTGAGAGTGCCCGTGTTGGTCAAAATGAAAACTTCGATAAACTAATTATGAATGTTTATACTAATGGATCAATTACTCCAGAAGAAGCTATGGCTTTATCAGCAAGAATATTAATTGAACATTTTAACATTGTAACAGATTTAAATGCGATAAGTGATGTTTCAGGCTTAATGGCTGAGAAAAAAGTAGATACAATCACTAAGACATTAGAAACACCAATCGAAGAAATAGAGTTCTCAGTTCGTGCTTACAATTGCTTAAAGAGAGCTGGAATTAATACAGTTCAAGATTTAATTTCTAAAAAAGAAGTTGAAGTTACTAAGATTCGTAATCTAGGTAAAAAATCTTTAAAAGAAGTTATTGATAAAGTAAAAGAAATGGGACTTAAGTTCCGCGATTAAAATAAATAGGAGGTAAAATACTTATGACAAAATATAGAAGATTAAATAGAGAAAAAAGCATTCGTAGAAGTATTTTAGCTAGCTTAACAAAAGATGTTATTCTTAATGAATCAGTTGTAACTACTGAAGCTAGAGCCAAAGAAGTAAGAAAATTTGTTGATCGTATGATTACTTATGGTAAAAGAGGTACTTTAGTATGTCGTAGAAAAGCTCTTGCTTTCCTAAACAATGATACTTTAGTAGTTGATAAAATCTTCAATGAATTAGCTAAAAAATATGAAACTAGAAATGGTGGATACACTAGAATCATAAAATTAAAAGAAAGAGTTGGAGACGACGCTCTAACAGTAAAATTAGAACTAGTTTAATAGTTCTTTTTTATTTGCTTAATTTTTCTAACTCTTCTTTCATAATATCTACTGTTTTCTTAAGATCATTAAATTGTTTATCTGAAGGTGATTCAGTCCATGCTTTATTATCCATATAAGGATTACCAGTTTCTTTATATTTTTGACTATTAATATTAATTGTATTACCTTGAATTCTACTTTCAATTACTTGTTGAAAAGCTGAATTATTTTCAAGAATTTGTCCGACAGTAATAAACCAGTTACCAAGAGCATTCTGCTCTCCAGCCGTAAAATGGTCTATTAAAGCAAATCCAATTACCACAGCACTTAAAGTCGATATTTTTGGATCAACATTTGGTGGGAAATTATGCATAAACCACCTCACTATAATAAATATATGTTTCTTAAGATAAAATAATAGTTTTATTGAAAATGGTTTATCTTTATGTTAGAATATATTTAGACTAGAATAAAAGGGTGTATAATTATGGACGATAAATTGAAGGTGTTATGGAATTTAGATGTTTTAGTTAAAATGTGCCGTTCAAAAAGTGATGGTCCATCTTTGCGTGTTGAAGAAGCTGAAATAAAGAACAAAATAAGAGGATACCAACAAGAAATCAACGAAATAAATTCTTTATCAGATGATGAAAGTTATGATACAAGTGCTGAAATGGCTGATCGTAATATTGAAATCATTACTAAAAAACAATTACAAACACTAAAAAGTGAATTAAAAGAAAAGAACAAAGAACTAAACACTCTAAAAGAAGCTGAAAATAAAGCTTACGAAGGTACTAATGTTTTAAGAGAAACTAAAAGTAGTTATGAAAAATATATTTTAAGTATGCAAGAAAGAGTTGTTTCTGTAACTGATAATGAAACAATTGATAGATATAATAACTTAATTGATGAAACTTCAAGAAAAATAGCTGATATAGAAGAAAAACTAAAAAATGATAGTCAAGAATACAATAATATTCAAGATAATATAATAAGTCTTACTAATGAAATAGATACACTAGAAGAAAACATCGATAAAAAGAAAAAATTATTATCAGAAACTCAAGCAAATTTAGAAAATAAAGATAATTATATTGATCATTCAAAAAGAGATAATAATGTTAAAAAAATAAATGAACTTGAAGAAAAAATTAGTGCTTTAGATAATAGATTAGAAGAATTACAAAAAGATCCTAAATATATCGAAACGAAGATAAAAGATATTATAAATAGTGGAGATACACCTGATAATGCTAAAAATAGTTTAGTCGATTTAATTAATATAGTTATACGCCAACCTTATATAAACGTTCCAGATGATAATAAATTAGAAGAAGAATTACTAAGAGCTACTCAAGCTCGTGACTCTTTTGCTAATGAAATAGATCAAAAATCATACAATATCTTAGAAGCTAATACTCCAGAAAAAACTAGAATAAGCTTCCTAGAAAAAAGAATTGCTAATTGGCAAGATGAACTAACTGAATTAGAATCTAAAGTCGAATTAATTGATCAAGATAAAAACTATGAGTACAAGACTAATCAACGTGAAATTGACAGTATGATTAGTGAAATGAGAAGAGACTTAGAAGAATTCCAAAAAGCTTATGATTCAACACCAGATTCTAATATTAGTGTTAAAGCTGGTTTAAAAGTATCTTTAGATGAAAAAAGAGACGATATTGTCGAAGCTGAAAAAATTGCTACCCAGTTCAGACTAGATGAGGCTGAAGATATAGCTAAAGCTTCATATACAATTAAAACTGAATGTGAAAATATTAAAAACAATATTATAAATGCTCAAAAAGAAATAAGTACAATGAGAAATCGCTTATTATCTAAGAAATCTGGTTTAATAGATATTACAACTAGAAATAAAGATAAAGATATCTTAAAAGATTTAGCTCAAACAGTTATCGATTTAAAACATCGCCGTCAATTCCCAGATACACCTATAGATGTAATAAGACGTCTTGAAGATGAATTAAAAATCAATTTAACAGATTCTATTGATATGAATGTTATTGAAGAAACTAAAGAATTAATTCCAAAAGATTATGAAAATTACGCTTCTAATAGAAACAATCTATCAACTTTAGAACCAGAACCAGAAGTTAAAAAAGAAAAACATGGTATAAAAGTAATAAATACTGATGAAATTGAAAACCCTGAAGAATTTCTAGATTTAGTACCAGAAGAACAAGTTGAAGAAGAGGTTGAAGAACCGGTACCAAATGAACCAGAAGAGATTATTGAAGATTCAATCGAAGATCAACCAATTGATGAAATTCATGAAGAAATAGTTGAAGAGGAACCAGAAGAAATTATTGAAGAGCCTCCATTAGAAGTTCCAATTGAAGAACCAACAGAAACTCCTGTTGAAGAACCAATAGAATTAACACCTGAACCACTTAATGGAAATCCATTTGAAACAACTGAAGAACTAAATGATGGAGTAATCGAACCAATTTTGGCTCCAGAAATTACTGAGGAACCACAAAATACTGTTAAAGAAAGTGTCCAACCAGCGGAAACTGAACAAATTGATGACACAGAAAGCCAAAATAATGGTAATATATAAATAGAATATATTATAAATAATAAAATCCAAAGCTAGGAGATGATATTATGAGTTTAAGAACCAATACTATAATTAGTTTAGAAAACAACGAAAAATATGTAGTATTAAATGAAACAATGTATGGCGGAGTTAAATACTTCTTGGTTATGGGAGTAGATGAAAATAAAGATATTATTCCAACTAATGTTGCCATAGTTGAAGAAATAATTGATGGCCAAGATACATATGTTGATCGTGTTAAGGACCCAGAATTAATTATTATCCTAACCAGAATTTTAAAATCACAAATATAGCAGGTATAACCTGCTTTTTTATTTGACTTTTTCAAGTCTTTATAGTAGTATAACAACCAATAAGGAGAATGCGTATGACATTAATGACTTTAATAGCTCAAATACTACTAACAATACCTTTAACAATCATCCTAAAATACTTTAATAAAAAAGAAAATAGATTAATTAATCATCTAATAATACCTACTATATATATCATTATTATTTCCGCTTTAATCCCACAAGTAAGTACTAATATCTTCTTGATTGTTATCTTTGAAATATTTATAAGAAATTTCTATGTTACAAATATAACTGGTGAAGAAAATGAAATAAGTAAATCATCATTTTTAATAGAAAGTCTACTAAGTATTATCGTTAGTTTATTTACTTATAATTACTTTATATCTAAAGTTGATACTGTCATCCCTGATCCTGAAGAAATAAAAGGTTTTATTTGGTTCTTAATCATTATTTATATAACACATTTATATAATATATCTAATAAAGATAAAAAGAATATAGCTGAAGCTAAAAAGAGAACTTTAAAATCTGAAAAAGTTATTATGCAGTATGCTAAATTTAAAAACTTATACTATGATGTAATAAAAAGTAAAAATAATACTATTAACAATTTAACCTATGCGATAATGATTAATGAAGAATATAAAAATCCTACTACTTATCGTAAAGTTAAAGAAAATATCAATGCTATCTTAAGAAGAGAATATTCATATGGCATTATGCAAACTAAATCTCCATATCGTGTAAGTGATAAAGATTCAATAATTAATGCCATCAATAGTTTTGAAAAAATATTAAAGAACACTAACTTAAAAGAAAAAGAACAAGTTGAAAAAATCTTAAATAACTACACAGAGGAAGACAAAATAAATATAATGAATATTTATACTATTATTACTGAATTTAACAAAAAATAAGCCTTAAAAAGGCTTTTTTTCATATAATAAAACATTTTGTTTGCTATAAAATTATAAATGTGCTAAAATAATGAACAGAAAAACGAAGAAGACGAACCTAGTAATTATAT
>CANQOH010000062.1 GCA_947625425.1 uncultured Bacilli bacterium | reverse complement strand
TAAAAATAAGTAAAATTATTATACTAATAAATTAATGATTTGCAATTTCATCAATTTACTAATCAGTATTATACGTGGTATAATACTAAATGAAAAGGTGAGAATTATGGCTAGAATTTTGGATATAGATACTAAATATAAAATAGTTATTATATCTTTAATTATTATATTCTTCTTAGTAATTGGGTTAGCTCTTGTTGGTAGTAAAGTAAAAGATTTGTTTAAAGATGAAGGACCAGTTGCGATTGTTCTTAATGAGGGAGATTTAATAATTAATTATATTGATGGTCAAGATATAAATTTCTTTGATAATAAAAGTCATGAATATAAAATCACTTTAACTAACGGGTCAGTAGAAAGAATTTATTATTCTTTATATTTAAATAACGTTAATATGGATGGTGTAGAAGTTAAAGTTAAAGATTATAGTGGGAATGTTGTTAATACAGTTAAAACTAAAGGTGAGAGTGTTAAGTTACTTAATTTATTTAATCTAGAAGGTGAAGATACGGTTAGATTTACGATTGAAATAGATTCAGATAATATCATTAATTTTAAAGGATTGATAAAAGTTGAAAATGAATCTTTGTCACCTAATTCATTTGATGATTTAATTTTGCTTAATAATCCGATTGTAAGTCCTAAAAGTAGAGTTGGTAATGAGATAGCAACATCTAATGAAGGTTTAATTAGTACTAGTGATAATAAAGGAACAAGTTATTATTTTAGAGGTAAAGTTGATAATAATTATGTTAGATTAGGTCAATTAATGTTTAGAATAGTTAGAATTAATGGTGATGGAACAGTTAGATTAGTATTAAATGATGTTTTATCGATGGAATATCCTTATAACTCTAAGACAGTAGCCGATCCTACACAATTAGCGATTCTTAATGATTCTTCTATAATAAATGTATTAAATGAATGGGCTGATGATAAGTTAAAAGATTATAGTGCTTATTTAGCTTTAGGAGATTATTGTACAGATAGTGGTTTTACATATAGTTTTAATAATATAAATTATTCACGTACATATGAAAGAATATTTGTTGATACAGCGCCAGATTTGTATTGTAGTGCTAATGTATATACTGGTAAAGTTGGACTTTTAAGTATTGATGAAGTTGTTTTAGCCGGAGCTTATAAGAATATGCCTAATAAATATTATTATCTTTATAATGAAGATATTGAAGAAGGATATGTTACTAGTAGTAGTTATTTTATAAATCAAGATAATAATGTTTCAATGATGGATGTAATGGCAGATGGTTCTATTGGAGCTGGAGTTTTAACTTCTAGTAATACGCATATAAGACCAGTAATTAATATTAATATGGAAGCAAAAGTTAAAGGAGAAGGAACGGTAGAAAATCCTTATATAATTGTTTCTTAGAAAATAAAGAAGGTGATTATTAATGTATTTTAGCGATATAGTAAATGGTAGTAATCCAATTATTTATGTTTTATTTGCAATTTTATTTATTGTTATAATAGCAATTTTATTACTTTTATATTTACAAAATAAGGAGATGCATGAAAATATGAGTAATAATGATATAAATAATGATTTAAGTAAAGAAGTTAGAGAAAATATTAATAATCAAGAAATAACTGATAATAATGATTTACAAAGTATTAGTAAAGAATTAGAACAATTACCTAAAGAACATACAGTTGATATGACCCAATATGAAATAGAGCAAGAGAAAACAGCAATTATTAGTTATGATGAATTAGTTAAACAAGCTAATGATTTACCAGTGCTTAAAGATAAACCTGTAAATGATCAAATAGTAAATAATAATTATCAACATGAAGAAGCTTATTTAGCTTATTTAAAACAATTAAAAGAAAATTTAAATTAAGAGGTAGTTATGAAAAAAGAAAATCATAAAATTAATACTTATATTTTTAAATATCGTATGGGTTTTGTTTTTCTAATGTCTTTTGTTTTATTAGCATTACCGATAATACCAACTTGGTTATATTATAAGCTAACTGGTATTAGTCCCAATATACCTTTAGCAGAAGATGAAATGGATATGGCAATACTTATATTTTTCGTTTTATTATTTGGTTGGTGTGCTATTCATGAAATAATACATGGGATAGCTTATCAAATTAATGGAGCTAAAAGTGAAAATATTACTTTTGGAGTTGCTTTAGAAAAAGGAATATTCTATTGTAAATGTGGAGAATTTATTGATAAAAAGAATATTATTGTATCTTTATTATCACCATTTGTTATTATTGGTGTTATTACTTTAATAATTGGTTGGTTAATAAATTCAATGTTACTTATTGGTTTATCAATCTTTAATATATCTGGAGCAGCTGGAGACTTAGTAATGTTTGGTTTCTTTATTAAACAAGATAAAGATTTAAGATTTAAAGAATTAGGAGATTCAACGACATTCTGTTTAAAGACGAAAGATGATTTAAGTAAGAAAAAATTCTTAAGTGTTAAATTAGATAAAATAGTTACAGATGATAAAGAAATTGAAGAGGAAAAAAGTAAGAAAGTTACAATTACAAAGGCAAGTTGGGGATTCTTAATCTTCTTTGCCATACTTGTAATAATTGATATCTTATTATATATATTTTTATGATTTTTATAGCTAATCTTTAGAGATTAGCTTTTTTGTGTTATAATCTTTGGGTTAGGTGATGTTTATGAAATTTAGTATTATTACTTTTGGTTGTAAAGTTAATTCATATGAATCAGAATATATGAAAGAACAATTACTTAAAAATAATTTCTTATATAATGAAGATTATAAAACAAGTGATATTGTAATTGTTAATACTTGTAGTGTTACTAATACGGCTGATAATAAATGTAAAAAAATGATTCGTGATGTAAGAAGAGATAATCAAAAAGCTATTTTAATGGTTTGTGGATGTACAGCTGAAAATAAAAGAGAAACGTTAAATGATTTAGATATTGATATTTTAATTGGTAATAAAGAAAAATCTTTAGTAGTTAAATTAATTCAAGATTATCTTTTAAGTAATGAAAAATATATTAAATTTTATAATACTCGAAAATTAGAATTTGAAGATATGGAAGTTAAAGAATTTAATGATTTAACTAGAGCTTATGTTAAGATTCAAGATGGATGTAATAATTATTGTGCTTATTGTATTATACCTTATGTTAGAGGAAGTATTAGAAGTAAAAAGTTTGAAGAAGTAATAACTGAAGTTAACAATTTAGTTAATAAAGGACATAAAGAAATTGTTTTTACGGGAATTAATACTGGAGCTTATGGTAGAGAAACTGGGGAATATGATTTAACTGATTTAATTAGAGAAGTATCAAAGATTGAAAAGTTAGAAAGAATAAGAATATCTAGTATTGAAATAACGGAGATAAATGATAAGTTTATTGAAGAATTAAAAAATAATAAAAAGTTATGTGGACATCTACATGTTTCATTACAATCAGGTAGTGAAAAGATTTTAAAATTAATGAATCGTAAGTATACGAAAGTGGAATACTTAGAAAAGATTAATAAAATAAAAGAAGCAAGACCAAATATTAATTTAACAACGGATGTGATAGTAGGATTCCCTTTTGAAACAGAAGAAGATTTTCAAGAATGTATAGATTTTTGTAAAAAGGTTAGATTTAGTAAGATACATGTTTTTCCATATAGTGTAAGAGAAGGAACTAAAGCGGCGACGATGAGTAATCAAGTACCTAATAATATTAAGAAAGAAAGAGCTCGTCGTTTAATAAAGATAGATGAAGAATTACAACTTCGATATAATCAAGAATTTGTTAATCAAGTAGTTAATGTTTTAGTAGAAGAAGTTAATGATGGGATATCTATTGGTCATACAGAGAACTTCTTAAAAGTAGTCATTAATCAAGAACTAGAACCTAATAAATGTTATGATGTTTTAATTAAAGAAGCTAAAGTATTAGAGGTTTATGGTATATTGAAATAATAATTAAAATATTATATAATTTGGATAATAGATGAAAGTGTGTGATAACATGGAAAACACTTATAATAAAGGTATTGATTTTGTTTATACAAGAAAATATTCTTTATCTGATAAAGTATTAAATAAAGTCTGTGAAGATATTAAAAAGTCTTATGGTTTATTGGTAGATAAGATAGAAGAAAATGATAATGGTTATGTTTTTATTTCAAAACATGGATATACAATAGGTGATTTAACTTATGATCCTCATAAAGGTTTATATAAAGAATTTAATTTTCATGTTGGAGTTATTGAAAGAGAAACAGAAGCTACTAAAAAAGATATTAATGAAAAAAGATTAAAAAAATTTAAATTACAACGTCGTAGAGCAGTAGGAAGATTAACAGCAGCAGCTTTAGCTACTTTAGTGGCGGTTGGAGCAATTAAAGTTTTACCTAAAGATGATGCTATAAAAGAACAAACAGCTATTGTTCAACATGTTAATTCTTTAGAAACAGCTGATGATTTATTATTAGTAGCTTGGGCTAATTATGCAATGGGTCAAATAAGTGATAAAGCTTCAGAAAGTCCTTATGATGGAGTTAAAACGCAAAGAGATAGTTTATATAATGATTATTCAACAATTATGTTAAATTATTATAATTATGTAGATCAGATTGAATCTGGTTTACCAAAGGAAATTACGCAATCTTTAACTGAAAAATATCATAGTAATTTTAGAAATGCAGCAATTTCTTTTAATGAATCTGTAGCTAGTAGTATGTTTCCAGAAGCTGCGTTTTCATCAACACCTTATGTCGATGCAACTTTATTAAGTACTAATGGGGAAGATTTTAAAAAAGGTAATTATGTTGGTGAAGTTGTTGGAGCAAATGATGAAGTTGTTTTATTAGATTATGAAGATACTAATTATAAAGTATTTGTTCCCGCTAATGAAGTAAAAAATAATGATTATAGTTTAGATAATTTACCAGAAGGAGCAGTTGTATATAATGGTGAAGTATATGTTGCTGATGATTATTTAAATGGAACAAATATGGGTGAACCTGGTAAGAAATAAAGTGATTTGTTATCACTTTTTTTTATTTATACTAACTTTTATTCTGCTTGGTTTTATGCTATTATACATTTAATAATTTATGAAGGTGCTTATTATGAATCAAGAAAAAACTGGTAAGTTTATAAAAAAGTTAAGAGAAGAAAAAAAATGGACTCAAGAACAATTAGCAAATAAAATTCCACTTGGAAGAGATGCTGTAAGTAAATGGGAAAATGGTAAGAGTCTTCCAGATATTTCAGCACTACAAAAACTTTCTGAAATTTTTTCTGTTTCAATAGAAGAGCTACTGGCAGGAGAAAAAAACCCTAAGGAAAATGTTACTCTTGAATTGTATGAGGAACGAAATACATTTAAAAGAAAATTTAAAATAGTAGTTTTTGTGTTATTTTTTCTGTTACTTTTATTTTTCTTTTATTATTTTATAAACCTTTATCAATCTATTAATGTGTATACTATAACAAGTAGTGGTGAAAAGTTTGAAATTGATGGTGGCTTACTAATAAAAACTAACGAGAAAATCTATTTTAGTCTTGGCAATATTATTAATTTAGATAATAAAAAAATAGATAAACTTGAATTATTTTATGTAATTGATGATAACGAAAAGGAGATACTATCAACTGAAGAAGAAAATATTTTATTTTTTGATTATTTAGGCTATGAAGAATATTTCGATATGAAATATTATAGTTCTAT
>CANQOH010000061.1 GCA_947625425.1 uncultured Bacilli bacterium | reverse complement strand
ATAGAAAAATTATTTAAAAAAATTATGCATAAAAAAACCTCCAGAAAAATCTGGGGGGTTTGTCTACACTCTGAAAAAAGAGCAAATAATTTGCTCTTTTTTTTTAATTTATTTCGATAACTTTTTTTGATTCAATTTTTTTAGTTTTAGGAATAGTAATTCTTAGAATACCATTATTGAATTCAGCTTTAATAGCTTCTTCATCAATATCAGCAAATGAGAAAGTTCTTGTTACTTTACCATAAACTCTTTCACGTCTAATGTATTTTTTATCTGAATCTTCTTCATTTACTTCATCTTTCTTTTCAGCAGTAACTGATAGAATTCCATCTTCACATTCTAGAGTTATGTCTTCTTTCTTATAACCTGGTATATCTAATTCAATGTTATAATTTCCGTCCTTTTCATAAACATCACATTTCATATCATTTACTCTAGGAGCTCTTCCTAAATCATCAAAAATGTCATCTAAATAAAAATTTCTTGGAATTAAACTCATTAATTCTTTTCCTTCTTTCTATAACTCGATTATAGTACTTTAATTAGCACTTGTCAATAGCGAGTGCTAATTTCTTTATTATTATATGTAAGTTTTACATAATTATACTTTTTTTGTATAATATTTGTGATTGAGGGACGTTATTATGTGGAAGATTGGCAATGTAGAAATTAAAAATAGAATAGTTTTAGCACCAATGGCAGGTATTTCTAATACTTCATATCGAAAGATTATTAAAGAGATGGGTGCTGGTTTAATATATGCTGAAATGGTTAGTGATAAAGCTATTATGTATGCTAATTTAAAGACTTTTGATCTATTAAAAATGAGTGAAGAAGAAAGACCAATCGCGCAACAGATATTTGGTAGTGATATTGATTCTTTTGTGATTGCGGCAAAGAAAATTGAAGAAGTAATGCATCCAGATATAATTGATATTAATATGGGTTGTCCAGTACCTAAAGTAGCAATTAGAGCGCAAGCTGGTAGTGCTTTACTTAAAGATCCGGATAAGATATATGAAATAGTTAAAGCAGTAGTAGAAAGTGTTAGTGTCCCAGTTACAGTTAAGATACGTAGTGGATGGGATGAAAAACATATTAATGCCGTAGAAGTAGCTAAGAAATGCGAAGCTGCGGGAGCTAGCGCAATAACTATTCATGCGAGAACTAGAGCTCAAGGATATAGTGGTAAAGCAGATTGGAATATAATTAAACAAGTTAAAGAAGCAGTATCAATTCCCGTAATAGGTAATGGAGATGTAACAAGTCCGGAACTAGCTAAAAAAATGCTTGATGAAACTAATTGTGATGCCGTAATGATTGGCCGTGGAGTATTAGGTAATCCATGGTTAATTAGAGAATGTGTTGAATATTTAGAAACCGGTAAAGTTACAACGAAGGTTAGCTTTTTAGATAAAGTTGATATGATGAAAAAACATTATGAACTATTAATAAAAGATAAAAATGAAAAAGCAGCTTTATTAGAAATAAGAAGTCATATTATTTGGTATTTAAAGGGAATGCCAAAGAGTAAAGAAATTAAGAATTTAATATGTCAAAGCAAGAGTAGCGAAGAAATGTTTAAAATAATTGAAGATTATAAAAATTATTTGCTCAATGAAAAAATAGAGATTGATTAATATCTATTTTTTTAAACCTTTTATAAGATTGTCTTCGTATTCATCTAAATGTTTAGTAAGGATTATATTATGGTTAGCTAGAATGGATAAGATATTATGGTCAGTACCATTCATAATAATATCTTCAAGAATAGCTAAAGCTTTATTATGATCATCAAGATAGATAAAGTATAATTCAATTGCTGTTAGATGAGCAATAATATAATAATAATCTTCAATAAGACAATATTTTTCATATTCAGCAATAGCTTTCTTATTAAAACCATTGATTCTTAAAGAATTAAATAATCTTTTTTTAGATTCATCTTTATGTTTACCATATAATTGAAGTAATTCAGTTTTTCTTTTAACGTTAGCAGCTTGCTCTTTAACTATGGCATGTAAGAAAGATCTTCTTTTTATGTTATCGTTTCCTAAATTAAGTCTTTGAGCTAAGTAGTCAGAAGCAATTATTTCCATAAACATTGAACTTATCTCTCTAATTGCTAATTGTTCATGGAAATTAGGATTATTGAAAGCATCAATAACATGAGCGAATTCATGAGATGAAATAGATAATTTACAGATATTTGGATAATTAACGACAGTAACAAAAGCTTCAGCAATACTCTTTAAATAAAACATTTCGCCATCAACATTTTCATTAGGATTTATATATTCTAAATGGTCTTTAGCTTCACTTAAGAAATCAATAAATTGATTATAGAAAAATTCTCCTTGAGTTTTAAAGAAGTCTTTCATTATTTCAATAACTTGTTCATTACTAATAATGATACTTTGATATCTTTTAGAAGGATAGAAACAATTACTTGGGTATTTAGTACTTATTAAAGCAGTAGCTAAAGGATAATATGGGGTATAGAAAGTAAGATTTTCATAATCAATTTGTAATCTTTCTAGAAGAGAAGAAGATGGACCAGAGGAAACATAATTATTTTTTAAACGATTAATATAACTATTTAGCTTTTCATAATCAGCAGATATCATATGATCATTTCTATAAGCGGCTAGCATATCAGATAGTTGTTCTAGATAACTAAGACTGATAGTATAATCTTTTGCCATAACCTAATTCACTTCCTCTACTAATAAGTAAATCAACATATTCTTTTATATGTTCACCAGGTATAATACCTAAACTTTTAACAAATTTTAAATAATCTTCACTACTTAAATTTTTAGCTTTAATAATTCTAAGTAATAAATCAATAGCTATTTTAGGATCTGCTAGATAAATTAGATATAATTCAATAGCAGTTAAATATGAGATACCATAGTGATATATTTCTTTTATTTCATCATATAAGACATCTTCAAGATATTGATTATCAAATTCTAAGTAACTTTTTAAATAAGCAATTAATTCTTTTTTATTTCTAAAGGCTGAGACAGGGAAATGGTCATGTAAATCTTTCTTAGTACAAATAATTTCAGCATCATAAGTATATTCTTTTAAATATAGTAAACTTATTAAATAAGCATCATTAGCTAATGATAAGTTTTTGGTTAGATAATCATAACCTAGTAGTTCCCAAAAGAGAGTATCAGTTTCAACAAAACAATATTTACCATAATAATATATAAAATTAGGATTTAGATAGTTAGCAATACCATGACCTAATTCATGAAAGACCGTGATGTAATCTTGAGCACTATTTACGATACCTATATCATAATAAGAAGTCTTACTACCATAGATACTTATAGTTTGAGCAAAGGAAACATTAGTGCCAACTAAACGACGAAATTGAAGATGAGTTGGTAGAGTAGGTTTTATTTTATTAAATGTTTCACTTATTTCACCGGGAAATTGATTATAGAAATCACTAGTAACAGTTACAATTTGATTTAAATCAGTTTGAATGCGAGGAAGGTTTTGTTTAGGATGAATAACTAATTTTTCAATATTATCTAACATTTGCTCAAAGTATGGATAGTAAATACCATATTTTTTAAATATTTTTTGATCACTACGAGCTACTTCTCTAGAACTTGGATGATAAGTTGATGAATCCGGGTCAATACAAGATGGGTTATTTAATTCTTCATAGTAATCAATTAAGGTTTCTAAAGAAGCAATAGCACGATTAAGTTTGATTTGTATATCAGGATTTGTTTCATGATTAAGTCTTTTTTCGTACTCAATAAGTTCAGTGCTGATTGTATCTATATTCCATTTATACATGTTTAGCACCACCTTTTTCTAGCTGTAATTTCATATCAGAAACAATAGAGGTTGCTTCATCTAAGATAGTACTATTTAGAGTTATTAATTTATTTAAAAAAGGTAGAACATCTTTATCAGTTGGAATACTTAAGAATTGTTTATATAATTCTAAAGCAAGACGTTTATCTTTCTTATATATATGTAGTAGTTCCATTGAAACCATATAACTTAAAATATAAACACCTTCAGAGAATAAAGTAGTATCTAGAGCTTCATTAAGAAGGTCAGAATCAATATCATATTCATCTTGTAAGGCATTAAAGAATGGATCTTTAGTTTGACAATGATTATCGTGCCATGTATTTAGAATTATATTATGAAGAACAAGGGCATCAGCATGATTATAATAAGATATTAAGTTAGAATATTTTTGGAAGGCAACAAATAAGGGATCCAAGTTACCAATATTTTCTTCTAGAGCAACAAGCTCAGGGAATATTCCATCTACTTCATTAAATAAACCATCATCGTTAGAGTAAGCTCTTTCTGGATTATATAAGTTTTTTATTGCGTGACCATATTCATGAATTAAAGTATGGACTTTAGAAGCACTTCTGGTTTTGCAAATATTAATAAAGTTTTTTCTAACACCATCAATAAAGGTAGTTGTACCATCAGAAGCTTTTGGGTCTTTTGAACCAATTCGGCCATCGAATCTTAAAGTCGTAAAACGATCTTCGAAAGCTTCATTAAAATATGGTAATAAAGAAGAATCAAAGCCATGATAAAAAGTACTTACTAAACTTAAGGCTTTATCGTTACTAATGTATGAACCAGTTATTTTAGCAATATCAAAATCTTCACCAAGTTTTTGAATTATTAAATCTTCAACTTGATCTATTTGTTCTTCTAATGGTTCTAAACTAAAATAAAAATTTTGAATTAAAGAATAATAACGACTATAAGAAACACGATCTGAATTAATATTATATAATCGTTGTCTAAGATTTTCACTTGGCTTTTTTATTGAAGAAAAGTTTTCAAAAGCAATATATTCTGTTGAATCTAAAACTTTTTCAAGATAAAGTTTTCTTTCGGAGTTGGTTTCTTCTTTAATCATTTCACGTAATAAATCGATTTGTTTAAGGAAATCTTCAGTAGTCCAATTGTATTTCATAACCCCCCCTCCATGTAAGTGGTTATAATACCATAAGTCTTCTTAAATATCAATTACTGGTAAAAAATATTTATTGACTTAACTATTAAAAAATACTATAATGTTTATAGTAAGGAGGTATATAGAAGATAACATTCTAATATCACCGCATATTTTAGGGCATAAGCTTGAAAAATAGCGAAAATATAAAGAAATTTATATTTCATTCTGTGAAAAAATATGTAATTTTCGATATTAAAGAATAGTCTTATGACTATTATACTCATTTTTGAGTTTTTACAACTTGAACATGTGCACTTAATGCATTTGTACATTAGTGATAGTTCACTAAGCCAACAAGTTGTTTTTCCAGTATATTTATTAATATACTGAAGAGAATAATTCCGGTTATTCTATTTATCTTCTATTAATCGTTAAATGGTACGTTGTTCATCCCCATTTAATCATTATCTGAAAAGAGTACTGAATTCCATTATATTTCTATTAATAGTTAGCATTTTCTATTTTTCCTATATGGATGGTAGTTATATAATGAAAATGATGAATAGCTTTCGTACTAGCTTAGATTTTATTTTATAGTAAAATCGCAAGTATGTTATGCATTTGATTTTTGTTTAGTAATTAACAATTATCTTATATGAATTAAACATTATTATTGAATATTTTATGATAATAACGTTTATGGGATTGTAAGGTGATATGGTAATTATTCGAACATTTTGAAAGCGTTTGAAAATGAAGGATCTTAAACTTGTCTTGCAAGGGAATCAAGTAATCCAACCGTTGAGTATAGGTTGG
>CANQOH010000060.1 GCA_947625425.1 uncultured Bacilli bacterium | reverse complement strand
AGAGAAGTTAAGCACTTATACGCCGAAGATAGCACAAGCAAAAATAGGTAGTCGCCAATTTTTTTTTGCCCTTTTTTTTCTAAAAAAGATTAGGAGAGGGGACCACTGGCAGGCAAAAACTTTACTTAATTCCCTAATTAACATATAATATATAATGTGATTATTATGGATTTAAGAAATATATGTACAAATCCAGATGTGCTTACTGCCTTTTTGATTTTGAAATATGCTTTTAATATAACCTGTATTCTTGTACCGATTATATTAATGGTTAAATTTATTTCTATCTTAGCACCAGTTATCATATCTGGAGATAAATTAAATGAAACAGTTGGTAAAATGGTTAAATCAGCAATCGCTGCGATTGTTGTCTTTTTGCTACCAACAATTTTAAATTTTCTTTTTACTGACATAATAGATCTATCTAGTTTAGGTATCGGTCAATGTTTCACTAATTCCACTGTTGAAAAAATTGAAAAATATCGTGAACTAGAAAAAGAAAAAGCTGCCGAAGATGCCAAACAAAGACTTAAAGATCAAGCTAAAGCTAATGAAGAACGTAACGAAAAAGAACAAGAAATTCGTGATAAATTTAAAGTTGATCGTGAAGAAAATCAAGGTTTACCTGGATATGGTACTGTATTTGTCGGCGATTCAAGAACCGTTCAATATTCTTATCAACTTCAATTACGTGATACCGATCAGATTTTTGCTACTGGTGGTGGCGCCATGAATGAATTCCAAGTAGATATTAACAAGGCCTTAAGTTACATAAATTCTAACTCTTCTCATCGTTATAATTTAATCTTAAATTATGGCGTTAATAATCTTGGTCAAGATTGGGTCGGTGCCTATCAAAATACTATTAACCGAGTTAATGGTAAAGCGGACATTTTAGTAGTAAGTATCAATCCTTGTGGACAAGGTAAATGTAATAATTCACGAATTAGTGAAGTAAATGCTCAATTAAAAAATGCCTTTTCTTCAGGTTATGATAATGTTAAATATTGTGATACCTATAGTGAATTTACTAAATTAGGTAATTTTGATAACTTAACAACTGATGGTGTACACTACAATAATGCCGGTGCTAATATGATATATAATAAAATAAATGAATGCCTAAAAGAATTTTAATGTAAATTTTTCATATAGATATTGAAATATACTTTTCACTATTGTTATAATCTATTTAGGTGATAATAATGAACTACAAATATACTTCAAAAAATGAACAAGATACTATGGAAATTGCCGAAAATATAGAAAGTGAAAAATTCCCTGGAATGGTCATTTGTCTAGATGGTGAACTAGGTAGTGGTAAGACTGTTTTCGCTAAAGGTTTTGCTAAAGCTTTAGGTATAACTGATACAATTACTAGTCCAACATTTAGTTTAGTAAAAGAATATCTTGATGGTGAAATGCCACTATTCCATATGGATGTATATAGATTAGATGATTCTAATGAAGAATTTGGTTTAGCTGATTATTTAAATCAAGATGGTGTATGTATAATTGAATGGCCAGAAATGATTGAAGATCAACTACCAGAAGAAAGATTAGATATCAAAATCAAAATTGTTGATGATGATACCAGAATCTTAGTTTTTACTCCTCATGGTCAAGCTTACGAAGACCTATGTGAAGCTGTTTTATAAAACTCGAAAGAGTTTTTTCTTTTGGCCTAATATGTTATAATAAGGCACGAGAGGTGGATACTTATGTACACATTATTTATAGATACTCATGACGCTAAAGTAACAATTATTATTTTTAAAGACGGTCATATCTTATGTCAAAATATTCTTGAATCTAAAAACAAACATAGTGAAATAACCATGCCTACTTTAGATAAAACTTTAAAAGAAGCAAACATCGATATTAAAGAACTTAATTCCGTTATTGTCGTTAATGGCCCAGGTTCTTTTACGGGTGAAAGAATTGCTGTAACAATTGCTAAAACAATCGCTTACTGTTTAAATATTCCCATTCGTACGATTAATGCCTTACTTATTCTAAGTTTAAATTTAAATGATGATCATAAATGTGTCGCTCTAGAAGATCGCAATGGTGCTTTTGTTGGTACCTTTGATCAAAACAACCAACTAATTGATGAAATAAAATATCTTAATAAATCTACCTACTTAGAATATAAACAAACTCATAATGTTGTTACTAATTGTGCCATTGATTATGAAAAAGTATATACCTATGCTATGAATCTAACTCCATTAAATCCTCATGAAGTTAAACCATTATACATTAAAGGAATAAGTGCTTTAAATGATAAATAATATTGAATTAAAAGATAAAGAAAGATTTAATGAATTAGGTTTAATAGTCAATAAAAATTTTGCTAAATTATTTCAAATCGAAGAATTAATTAATTCTTCATATGATAGTTTATTTGGATATTATGAAAATGAATTATTAGTCGGTTTTATACATATAAATAAAATGTATGAAACAATCGATATAGTAAATATTGTTGTAGATGAAAAATATCGTCATCAAGGAATTGCCACTAGACTTATAAAATATGTTCTAAATAATTTTGATGATGTAGAAAAATTAATGTTAGAAGTAAATGAAAATAATAAAGTAGCTATTAATTTATATTTAAAAAATGGTTTTAAAGAAATAAATCGTCGTCCTAAATATTATGGTTCTGATACAGCAATAATTATGGAAAGAGATGTATAAAATGAAAGATGTTAATATATTAGCTATTGAAACTTCATGTGATGAAACTAGTATTGCAATTATCAGAAATGGTACTGAATGTGTTGAACTTACTGTTTTAACCCAAATGGATACCCATGCTGAATTTGGTGGGGTTGTTCCTGAAATAGCTTCTCGTATGCATACCGAAAATATTACAATGGTTTTAGAAGAAACTTTAACTAAATCTAAAATGACGATGGATGATATTGACGCTATCGCTGTCACTTATTCACCTGGTTTACTAGGAAGTTTATTAGTTGGTGTTGAATTTGCTAAAACCCTATCTTTAATTTATAAAAAACCATTAATTGCTGTTAACCATATTGCTGGTCATATCTATGCCAACAACTTAGAAAGAAAAATGGAATATCCTTTACTAGCATTAGTCGTTAGTGGTGGTCATACTGATTTAATCTTGATGAAAGGTGATTATGAATTTGAACATATTGGTGGAACTTTAGATGACGCGATTGGTGAATGCTATGATAAAGTTGCGCGTGTCCTAGATTTAAAATATCCAGGTGGACCTAACGTTGAAAAAATGGCTTTAGAAGGTGATCATACTTATGACCTACCAATTCCAATGAATGATGATTCCTTTAATATGAGTTTTAGTGGTTTAAAAAGTAGTATCATTAATCTTGTTCATAATGAAACTCAACGTGGTAATGAAATAAGAAAAGCAGATTTAGCTCGTAGTTTCCAAGATACAGCTGTTGATGAACTAGTCCGTAAAAGTGAACTAGCTATTCAAAAATACAATGTTAAAAATATGATTATTGCTGGTGGAGTTTCTGCCAATAAATTCCTACGTGGTGAAATTCAAAAACTAGCAGATAAATATAACGTTACTTTAAGTGTTCCAAGAATGCTTTATTGTACTGATAATGCCGCTATGATTGGAGCTGCTGCTTATCCTTTATATGTTAAAGGAGAGTTTGCTGACCTTACTCTAAATGCTACAAGTAGTGATGAACTTTATTAGTTTAATCAAGTAAAGAAATGTGATAATATATAATTATCATATAATAAGAGGTGTATATAAATGAAAAAAGTATTAGTTACTGGAGCTGGAGGAACAGTAGGCCTTCAAGTAATTAGATTCTTACTTAGTGAAGGTAAATATGAAATCACAGCTTTAGAATTAAAAAATAAAAATGTTTATAAAAGATTAAAACCTTTTCGTAAAAGAATAAATATCGTCTTTGGTGATGTTAATGATGATACAATAGTTGATGCTTTAGTAAAAGATCATGATATTGTTATACATCTAGCTGGTGTTTTACCATCTCTTGCTAATATAAGAGAAGATTTATGTCGTGAAGTAGATTATGAAGGAACAAAAACTATTGTTGATTCTATCAAAGATTACAATCCTGATTGTTTCTTACTATATGCCTCTTCAACATCTGTTTATGGTATTCAAGAAGACTATGAAAATATAACTCTTAAATCTAAAAATAATATCGATGATTACGATTATTATTCTAAATATAAATTAGAAAGTGAACAATATATTAAAGATAACTTAAAACATTACTCTATCTTTAGACTAGCTTATATCTTAGGTGATCCTGGTCGTGAATCATTAATATACAATGTTCCATTAAGTAATAGATTAGAACTATTATCATCAGAAGATGCTGGTTATGCTTTTGTTTGTGCTATTGATTTCTTAAAAAATATCAATAAAAAGACCTTTAATGTTTCTGGTGGTGAAAAATTCCGTACAACATATCGTGAATATTTACTTAAAATTTTTAAATATTATGGCTTATCATTTAAATATCTATCTACTTGGTTATTAGCTGAAAAGAATTATCGTGGTGGTTATTATACTGATGGTGATAAATTAGATGATATTCTTCATTTTAGAAGTAAAAATTTAGATGTCTATTATAATACTTTAACTAAATATCGTATTCCAAGACTTATTCCTCGTCTTTTTGCCTTACCTTTTGTTGCGATGTATCATCGTAAAAATAAGTAGGTTAATATGAGAGGTTTGGTTTTAGAAGGTGGTGGCGTAAAAGGTTCTTATCAAATAGGAGCCTATTATGCTTTCCGTGATTGTGGTATTAAATTTGATGGCTTTGTTGGAACTTCAATAGGTTCTTTTAATGCTGCTATGTTAGCTAGTAATAATGAACGAGGATTATTAGAATTTTGGTATACAGTAGATCCTGGTACTTTATTAGGTATGGATTCTCGTTTTGTTGAAATGTTTAATAATGAAGAGATTGATTTAGAGGGCTTAAAAGGGGCATTTACAAGTCTAAGTAATATTGTTAAGAACTTTGGCTTAGATAACACAAAACTCCTTTCTACAGTCCAAAAAATAGTTAATTACGATACTTTAATTCGTAGTCCTAAAGATTTTGGTTTAGTAACAGTTAGAGTATCTCGTGAAGGTATCAAACCTTTATATATTTATAAAGAAAATATACCTAATCAAGAAAAATTAATTGAATACTTAATGGCTAGTTGTTACTTACCAGTCTTTAGAGAAAAAAGAATAATTGATAATCACTACTATATCGATGGTGGTTTCTATGATAATAGTCCAGTTAAATTACTAAAAGATAAAGGTTATGATGAAGTATATGTTATAAACATCAAAGGAATAGGTATCAATAGATCTCTGCATACTGATCTAAAAACGCATATCATAACACCTACTAGAGATAATGGTAAAGTTTTAGAACTTAATCGTGAAATAATAAAAAATAATATCTTAATGGGTTATTATGATACTGTAAAATATCTAAAGAAATTAGATGGTAAATATTATTGCTTTAAAAAAAGGCCAGACTGGTATTATAATTTCTTATCTCGTAAAATAGATAAACGTTTAAAAAGACGTGTTCAAAATTTCTTTAAGACCGATAATAATCATGATACTATAATTGCTGCTTTAGAATATGTTTTCGCAAAAGAAAACATTAGCTATTATGATATCTACAATCCATATAAAGAAATTAAAAAACTAAAAAAAATAGATAACAATCATTTTGTCTATAAATATCTTAAAGAATTAAGATTTCTATAGCAATATAAGACTTAATTGTGTATAATAAGAAAGACTTAAAAGAGGTGTGAATATGGGAAGAGCTTATGCTGT
>CANQOH010000059.1 GCA_947625425.1 uncultured Bacilli bacterium | reverse complement strand
TGATATAGAAAAATTATTTAAAAAAATTATGCATAAAAAAACCTCCAGAAAAATCTGGGGGGTTTGTCTACACTCTGTAAAATAAGTAATCATAAATGATTACTTATTTTTATTTAAAACAGATAATATTTTTTCCTTCCAGTTACCATTATGGATAATTCTTGCTTCACTTAGGTGATTTTTAATGATTTCACTTTTTGTCATCTGAGATAACTCTTCCCATTTTGTTTTAAAAACATATGCAGCATTACCCAAAAATACTGAATCACAAATTACCATTTCATTTTCAAACTCAACAATAAAGTATCCACTAAATCCTTTTTTACCTATCATAATATTTTTATAATCTAGATTTTCTAAAAAGGTATATCTTTCTTTAATCATATCTACTTGCTTTGAAGAATATTTTTTCATTTTATTCTTTGTAGCATCGTAAAACTTATCCCACGGCATTTCTCCTGGTGGTAGAATTTCCCATGGAACCATTTTGGTTGTTGTAAAAGACTTATAATTTTCGTCAAAAACATCAACACTCTTAAATATTTCTAGCATCAAATTTAGCGTATGTTTTATAACTTCTTTATCATACGATGAATTAAACATATTTGTTGATATTTCATAACAATCTGTTTTTGAAATTATCGATATTTCTGTTTTAGGTGCTGGAACAAACACTCTTTTTTTTCTTCTAAAGGTTCTAGTATATGTCCCCGATTGAGGATTACCATGCCAATCTACAATATTGTATTCGATTTCGTGATCTACTAATTCATATTCAATGGGAACTTTTATCTCTTCTTTTCCGTTTATATTAAATCTAGTAACTGATCCTATTGGGTTTGGGACTATTTTTTCTCCTTTATTTAATCCTTTAAATCCGATTTTTCTTAACAATTCTTCGTCTTTGGTTTTTGTTAAGAAACAAAACTTATGGTTTTCAACAAATTGTAAATATTTGTCTACTTTATTAACTCTTTTTTTAATAATCATATTTTCCTCCTACTACGCATATTTTTCTTTTATAAATTTATTCCAATAAGTTCCGTGTGAACTAGCATTTTTAAAGCTTTCAAATACTGGTCTTGGAATATGATTATAAAAGTAGCTTTTACCATTTCTCATAAAGATAATCATGTTTCCGTTTGCTTCATTATAATTAACAGATGAAATAAACGAAGAATTCGAGTAAAATGTTATCATATTTGTCCTCCTCTCTATCACCATTTCAAGCAGATTAGCCAAAAAAGTGTAAAGAGAAATATAACACAAATATTGCATAATATTAGGTAATATGTTAATATTATTTATATAGTGTTATATTTTTTTAACACTTTATGTTTATGTGCCGTCTGAAAAACACATAATTTTTTGACTATCTTCTGCAAAAGATGGTCTTTTTTTTGGCCTTACATTGCATTTGCAAATGCCATTATTCATTTTTTGATAATTCTTTTATAATATCATCAATATTAATAGATTTAACATCTTTACCAGCATCTATTTGCCTCTTTATTTCTTCATCTATTCTTTTCTTCAAATCATTGCTAATGCTAGCAGCTGTTTGTTCTCGTTCTTTAGTAATTTCTTTTACTCTATTTATAAATTTTCTTTCCCAAGATGAATAGTCAATATTGTATTGAGTGCCCATATATAGACTGATTAAACTATATATCCTTATTACTTTATCTTGTTGATCTTTATTTAGTTTGTTATAATCAATTACTGAGTTTAAACTTAAGAAATAGTTTGCTAATTCTTCAAAAACTGTTAATGATGTATATGAACTAATTATCAATAGTATAAACTTATATATATTTTCATTTGAATTTTCTCTTTTAAGATCACCTCTCATAGCTTCTATTATTAAAGAAATCATATCTGATTTTTCCGGTGGTAAGTCATAGGTGTTAAGTATTTTTTCTTTGGCTAATAAATTGTTATATGAATGCATATAACTTTCAAACTCTTCTTTATTTTTTGCTTCTTTAAATAATTTATTAAAAAGTATTGAATATCTTTCATCTGGTAGAGTTCCTTTATCTTCAAACTCTTCAATATATATATTTAATGTTGGTCTAGAAATAAAAATCGCTCTTGCAAAATCAGTTAGAGTTATACCATATTTTTTGAGAGTTAGTTTTATGTTCATTGCTATTCTCCTTCTAGCTGTTTAGATTATACACCTTTTTGTTAATTTTGTCAAATTTTACTTTTTTTACATTTTACATTTTTGTGCTTTTTTTAAAAGAAATAAACAAACTATAAGTTTGTTTATTCACTAGGACTACCAAATGTTTTATCTTTATCTTTTTCTTTGACTACTAAGATACGATCAAAGATAATCATTAAATCGCTATAATCTAGTAACGCATCTGCTTTAACGACAGCATTAATGAATTCTTCTTTATTATCGATTAATGAATAATCTAAATTATATTCTTCTAAACCATTAGTTTTACATATATAATCAATTAATTGTCTAACAAATTCTCTTTCAGTACGACCATTACCTTCTCTAAATGGATGAATAATATCTAAATCAGAATAAAATTCAGTTATAAATTTTAATAAATCTTCACGACTTTGAATTTTTGGTATTACTGATTTAAGAGTATCAAATAATTTTTTTAATTCTTGAGTAATATATTGTGGTAAACAAAAAGGTATTCTTTTAGATATTACTTCGGTTCTTATTTGACCAGCAAAAGGATAAATATCTTCAAATAAGAACTTATGAATTCTTTTATAATGTTCTATATCAAAAGTTTGACGACCGGGATTTAAATATAACTTAGCTAGTTTATAACTAGTTAACATTCTTTCAGCTTTATTTAGTAATTCTTCATCATCTAGATTAAGTTTATTTTTTAAAACACCACCAGCACTAGTATATGATGATTGGTAATTAAATAAATCATCGATTCTTGCCATAACCAAGTTCTCCTTTATTTTGTTCTTCCCCTGGTTTATATTTTTTTACTAATTTAACAACAGAATATAAAAAACTTTCATCTGATTTAGATTCTTCTAAACCTTTAATAACTGTAGCTACTTCTTGTTCAGTTAACGAGTTATTTTCTAAACCATTACTACTACTAGCGTAAGTAACTGCTGTTTCAATTTCTTGACGAGGCATTTCTTCCATTTAATCACCATCTTTCGAAATCCCTTTTATTATATTTATATCTTATCATAGATTATATTTTTTTACATAAACATTTCTTAATCCTCTTGTGAATACTTTAGTAGTTATTAACATGAAGTTATCTTTAAGAATATTATTAATTGAATAAGTATTATCTGGATGAATAGTTACAACAGCATAGGACATAGTATCTTTATAATAGTTATCTAAGTATTGTAACATTTGATATTGAAGACCATTACCTTGATATTTAGGATGAACAAACATTGGGCCATAATTAATTACTTCTTTATAGTTATAATCAGTTAGAGTTAAACTATTTAAACTATCTTTAGTACTAGGGATAGTCATCATTGAACAAACAAATTCTTGATTATGGTAAAATAACCATATTTTAGAACCAGTAGCTAGTAAAGATTTTAAATCTTCTTTAGTAAAATCTCCTAACCAATCTGGTTCATCCATTGTACTTTTAACTTCTTGTTGATACTTTAAATATTCATCAAGATTAATATTAGTATCTACATATTTTAAATCTTCTAAACGCATTTTTTAATCCTTTATTTATATCTAATATTTTTGCCAGTTATACAAGTAGATAAGAATTTAGCATAAGTTGTACCATAACGTGGTTTATCATAAACATATAATTTTACTTTTTTTAATTCCCCATGAGGAATTGTTTCAACAAATTTACTTACAACATCATTAAGTAAAGCTTCTTTAGAATTATAACTATGTAAGCCTTGATATGCTAGCCAAGCATTTTCAACCCAATAATATTTTTTATAATCTTTATAGATTAAGAAAGTATGACTCATATCATATTCATCATCAGGATATGTCATATAGTAAGTACGATAATCATATTCTAATTTACTAGCTATTTCTCTTTCAACTTCTACTTGTTCAAAACAAGTAGCTACTTTACTTTCTAAAACTTGTTTAGGACTTTGGAAATAGAAAACTTCTTTAAAGTTTTTCTTATATCCTAAATATTTATTACCTTCTTTATCACGATATCCTATTTTAACATCTTTTAATTTTTCTTTAATTGTATCATATAAGCTATCATATCTCATTATAGTTGTACGACCATTTTTAGTAGTAAGAAAACCCTTATTAGTAAAGAAGTTTATAGCTTCTTTATTTTCTTTATATACCCAAACATATAAGATAGGTATTTCTTTTTTTAGTTTATCAAGTATTTCAGTTCCTATACCTTCATTACGATATTCTTTAAAAAGATATAAAACATCGATCATATAACCATTTTCATAGGGAGTTAGTGAATAGGCACCACCTATTTTTTTATCAATATAGATTAGTTTATAGTTAGCAAATGTTTTTTTAATATCTTTTAAGACACTTTTACGGACTTTACTTTTTTCTTCAAAAGATAGGGCTTTATCCATATCATCATCTATCATGGTAACTAATTTAATACTAGATAGTATTTCAATATCTTTTTCTTTAGCATCAACTATTTTGTAATCAAGCATATTATCACCTATTTCTTGCCAATTATACTACCAAATATTTCAAAAAAAATATAGTACTTTCATACTATATTCTTATTTTATTTATTTTCTGGAGCTTTTTTGCCTTTTATAACTACGCCTCTATTTTTGCAACTATCTTTGCCTTCTGGGCAATATTTTAAGACTTTACATGTAGGTCCTAGTGATTCGCCAATAAGAGGAGCTACTTCACTAGCTTGAGCAACCATTTGGTTAGCAATGTTTCTAATAGCTGTTTGGGCTTTATTACAACATCTCATACGACTAATCCATTCTAGAGTACGAGCACTCATAGTTGTTGAGATATTGCAAGCATTACCTGATAGATAGAAGTATACTAAGTCTTCATCTCTAACACCCTGGCTTCTAAAGTATTCCATTAAGGCTTTATTATCAGCAAATATTTTATCATATTCAGCTTGATGTTCTTTTAAGTTTTCAGGCATAACATATGTTCCTAAATCCCACATTGGAACAAAATCAGGAACTAGTAGTGAATGCATACGATGTCTAGTTATATGAGTTAGAACAGCTAATTCAATAGGAATTTCAAAGGAGAAGATAGCTTGTTCTAGTTCTCTTTGTTGTTTACTATGAATTAAAGCATCCAT
Source organism: uncultured Bacilli bacterium (assembly GCA_947625425.1). The sequence continues at coordinate 591 of CANQOH010000059.1, read as the reverse complement.
TAGTTTATGATCAATTTCCGGATCTTGTTTACGTAAGGCATTTAATTTCTTTAATGCTTCTTCATGAGTTATTTGATATCTATTCATAAGAATAGCACATAAAACTTTATTATCAGCATCTGGGGTATAGTCATACATATTTACTTTATCTAGTAGTTTTTGATGACCATATAATTCTTTATCTTTTTTACTTAATGTATCATCTAAGAAAGTATATTGATCTTGATAGTAAGTTTTTTCTTTTTCATTATCTAAAGCTCTAACTAGGTATGGGGCATACTCTCTAATAGCATCAGCTAGTTTTTCACCTAGTTCTTTAACTTCAGGAATATGTGAGGCTTTACCATAGATTAAATCGCTTGTCATATTAAGTAATTCATTAGCATCGCAACCCATAATAATATTACTATGGAAACAATATGGTAAGATGTAACGACAATCTTCGACAGGGATTGCTTCATCAACAAATTCACCATATTTATCAAATAAATTTTGAACATGGTTCATATACATTTCTTTTAGTTCTTGATTATTAGGTAAGACATTACCTTCTTTATCACAGAAATCAGGTATAACATAACCAGCTGTTCT
>CANQOH010000058.1 GCA_947625425.1 uncultured Bacilli bacterium | reverse complement strand
AGAGAATGACAAAAGAGTTATTTAAAAATAATTCTTTTGTACTAATAAGTTATGCATTAACATTTATTTTTGCTACTATTATAGTTTGTTTTATGTTAGGTGTTTTTAAATATAAACCAATAACTATTCTTTCTAATAGTATGTCTCCTACTTTAGTTAGAGGAGATATGATTGTTTATAAAAAATTAAACAATTGGGAATTAGATAATCTTCCTTTAAAGACGATAATTGTTTTTTATGATAATAATAAATATATAGTCCATCGAATTGTAGCTAAAAGAATAGATGATAAGATAACTTATTATACAACTAAAGGAGATAATAATTTAAGTAATGATAGTAAAGAAATAACTAGTGAAGATATTGAAGGTGTATATGTATTTCATTTTAATTATTTAGGTTATCCATCTATTTGGTTATATGAATATTTTAATGAATAATAAAAACTACTTACAATTTTTGTAAGTAGTTTTATTTAGTTATTTTGTTTAAATAAACTTAAAGTTAAATCAGATACTTCTTTAACATTTTCTTTAGCATGTTCATATTCAGCACCAATATCAATTAAAGCTAGATTTTCGTTTAAGATACTTGTAGCTTGATAAGAAACATAACCTTGACTATCTTCTGATAGTAACATAGTTTGATCTTTATGACTCCAACTATTATTAGCATTTAAAGAAATAGTATGATTATCTTTAGTTATAGTAAATTCTTCTAATTTGCCATTACTTAAATTAATTAAATTAGTTGTTTCTTCTTTAACAGTTTCTTGTTCTTCATTTTTACTTTCTTTAACTTCTTTAATTTCGATAGAAGGAAATTGATTAAATTCACATAACATACTACTTTGAACTAATTTAAACATTTCATCTGCTGATTGTGGCAATCTAATTGCCATTAAGCTAGTACGTAATTGTTCTAAATTAAAGTATTTATTTTCATTATTGGTTAAACTTTCTGGATATTCAATATGAATAGATAATTGATAGTTACCATCTGTTAGAGTACAAGCTAAGAAATATTCACTTTCATAGAACCAATACTTAACACCAGTAGTTGGATTAACTCTAGTATAATTAGACATTTTTAAATAACGTGGTTGTTCATCCCAAGCATAAACATAATCATATTTAGTAACATTTTCGCCTTCTTTAATAGTAAATGAAGGGCCTTCATCTAAGAAACTACCATAGCGATAATCAATATCAAAGTCTTTATCAGCATTTAATAAATGACATTTGAATGTTCCTTGTTCTTCATCAAAATCACTAATTACAACGATTTCATCACCAGCAATACCAGCTTGATGTAATAATTTAGCAAATTCACGACTAGTTTCTTTTAGTTCATCATTTAAAACGGATTCTATATTATCTAGTTCAGAAGCAGATAAATGTTCATGAATTTCAACACCTAAAGCAGTTCTGACCTGAGTAGACTTTAACATACCCATCCATTGACCTAAAGCAATTAATGAGTTACGACCATCAAAGATAACTTTAGGTAAATTAGCACCATTATCAAATAATCTATTATTTACCGATAGAGGTTCTTGCTCTTCTTTCTTAAAAACTTGTTTTAGTTTTCTTCTTAAATTCATTTTACTAATCCTCCCAAATAAATTAGTGATTAATATATTAGCACAAAATTATAAAAAGTAAATATGATTATTGATCAATTGGGTGCTGTTTTTTTAAATATAATTCTGGAGTATTATTATCACCCATTCTTAAACCTCTACTCCATATATCATGGGTAATAGTTTTAGCATATTCAGGATTAAAAGCAATACTTATGCTATTAGCATCACCTTTAATAAGACCTCTTACAACATAGTTATCTATAGAATCAAAAACATATTTTTCAACAACAGCTAAATACTTAACAACATCTTTATTACCTTGATCTAAAGCTGGTAAAATTTGATGTCTTAAACGACGATGGGCAAACTGATAAGCTTTATTAACATCAACAAATTCACCATAATCACCATATTGTAACATTCTTAAAGGATTAATATTATCCCAGTTAATTATTGTAATAGTTTGATTGCCTTTAGTAATAGGTTTGTTTTTAAAGATATGATTAGGATGACATATTAAAACAGAATGTTCACTTTCTAAAACACCTAATAAATCATTTATTAAAGTTTTTGACTCTTCATCATAACCTATTCCTTGTTCATAATGTAATGATTGATACTCTGGAAGAAGAGCATTATCTGATAATAGATTACGATCATATAAACTACCAAAGATTTCAAAATTATATAAAGTTAATAACTCTTGGGGTTTATCATGTAAGTTTTGGGTCATTAAGAAATCATCTAATAAAGATGGATCATAACATACACTTTCTAAAGAAATAATAAAATCAGCGATTAAGTCAGCATTATCTTCTTTAAATAATTCTACTTCGGCTCTTTTAGTTAATTGATATTCTTGAAAATCTTCAGGAATATAGTCATCATTCCAAACTGTTGTTACATAGCCACTTGCTAATAATTCATCTAAAATAGATAATTCTACTTGACTAAAATATTTTTCTCTTTTCTCGACAGGAATAGATGGATATTCTTTTATCTTACGCATTATAAAGTTTTTAACATTTAAAGAATTTAAATAATTTCTAATTTTATTTCCTTGATAGTTATCTAATTTATCTTTAATAGTAAAACAACTACCAATTGGACTATCTAAAGTTAAACCTTCTCTTAATGAAACTGTTCCATCTTTAATATCAATATATCTATTAATATCAGCAATTGGTCCATCACTTAAAGTAATACCATTTAAACCTAGGCCACCACTTAATAAAGTTAAACCAACAGGATCTATTTTTTCAAATTTAACTATTGCTCCAGCTATTAATTGTTCAAAGCGAGCATCTTTTTTTTCTCTCATACCAAAATCTCCTTAAGTATTAATTATCTTATCATAAATTATTGATAAATAAAAGAAAGACTTATTGGTCTTTCTTTTTAAATTTTAAATTAATAGTTTCTTCAGTAGTTTTAATTATTTCTTCTTCAGGAACACCATTATCTAATAATAATTCAATATGTTTAGCTAGTTCAGCTAAACTAACTTTAAGAGAATCATGTTGAAGTAATTTTTTATCTTCTTGCATATCAGTAAAATCGATAACTACTGTACCTTCAGGGACATCAGTTACTTTGGCATAAGAATAAGAGATAAGATCTGAATGTTTTTCCCCTATTTGCCAAAAAGTACCTTGATAACTTAAATAATAAATATATTTATCTTCTAATTCATCAGGAGCAATATAAGATTTATCAGCATATAATCTAATAGCTTCAAATAAATAAATTAATCTACTAAGATTATAACGATCTATTGGTTCTTCTATTGTAGATAAAGATTCATCAGATATAGATGGAAATTGATTAGAAAATCTAACTAACCAATCAAGATAGTCATTAGAATTTAAGACTTTATGAATTTCAATGGTATTATTTCTTACTTTTCGACAATATTCGACAAACCATTCTTCGGGATTTTCATTAGCTCTTCTATACATAGGTTCAACCATATAATTCACCTCGGGATTTAATTTTAACATAAAATAAAATAAATGCAAATTTAAGATTAATTTGCTTTTAAATAAAATTTAGTTATAATATTGAACGTGATTTAAATGAAAGAAATAAAAACGGGAAAAATTATAAAGGGAGATTTAATAGGTAGTGGTTCTGAAGCTAAAATATATAAAGTAAAAGAAGGCTTATATAAGGAATTTTTACCAGGAGTAAATGAGGATAAAAGAAAAGGCAAAAGAGCTAAATTACTTTATTTAGAAAGATTAGAACATTTAAAGAAATACTATCCACATATCTATTATTTTGTTATGTCTGAAATAAAAAAAATGACAACTATAGATGGTTATGTTATGGAAAATGTATTAGGTTTTAATTTAGATGAAATAGAATTAACTTTTGAAGAGAAAATAACCATTTTAAAACTTATAAGATCTATATTAGCAGAATTTAATAAAGAAGGTATTATTTATCATGATATAAGAATACCTAATGTAAAATATACAGCTAATAAAGATATTGTATTTTTAGATATTGATAGTATTACAACACCTGAATATCCTAATTTAGATGTAATACCTACCCAATTAGAATTATATATGGTTAATGGTGGTAAACATGGAGTTAATGCTCAATTAGCTATGTTTAATAAATTTACTAATACTTTTTTACAAGAAGATTATTATAAGAAAAGAATTGTTTTAGATAAAGATGGAATGGTCTTAATGAAAAGTTTAATTAATGCAAGACCTGATTCAGCATTTGATCATGAATATTTATATGAACATATTAAAAAGATTTAATAGTTAGAAGTGATATTATGCAAACAAGAAGTATTTTAAGTATCCATAAAGGTAATGTAAAAGGAACTGGTTCAGAAGCTAATGTATATGATATGAAAGATGGATACTATAAAAAATTTAAATGTTTTGTATCGAAAGAGGAACGAGTTGGGAAAAGAAGAAAATTACTATACTTAGAGCAATTTGAACATTTAAAAAAGTATTATCCTAAGATATATTATTTAGTAAGTTCTTATCTTTCTAGAAGAAGTATTAAAGGTTATGTAATGGAACCAGTATTGGGTCATCATATTAATAGTGATAGGTTTTCTTTTGAAGAGAAAATATTTTTACTTAGTTTACTTAGAAAAATTATTGAAAGTTTTAATGAAGTAGGTATTTATTATCATGATATTAGAATACCTAATTTAGTAGTTAAAGAAGAAAAAGAAATTGTTTTATTAGATATTGATAGTATTGTAACTAAAGATGATATGGAAATGGATGTTGTACCATTTGCTTTAAAAGATTATATGAGTGTTGGAGGGACTGTTGGTACGGGTGCCCAAACAATTATGTTTAATAATTTAACTGGTAAAGTATTAAGAAGTGAAATAGAAGATGATGATCATTTTGTTATTGATGAAGATGGTCAAAGAATAGCAGATGATATTGCTTTAGATAAAGTTGATTGTGCTGCAGATCATGAATATTTTTATGAACATATAAAAAGACTAAAATAATTTAGTCTTTTTTTAAATATCTTTATATTCGTTATGATAAAAGTTCCAGAATTCTAAGACCGTATTAGTTGCATCGCTATTTAGTAAATCTTCATATTTATAAAATTCATAACCAAGTGATTTACCTTCTTCATTATTAGCTAAGTTACCACCTAGATAAGTACATTTATATAATAAAAATAACCAATTAACATAAGAGTCAGTACGACGATCAAATTTATTAATTAAGAAAGCACCAGCAAAGAAGTTGATATTTATTTTAGCTTCATCCCCTACTTCTTCTTTTATTTCTCTTAATAAAGCTTCTCTAAAATTCTTATCAGATTCTTCGTAAGCACCACCAATATCTTCTAATTTATATTGTTCATCACGAGATTTTGGCCCTCTTCTTTGTAAAAGAATTTCATTATCTTTATTAACAATTAAAGCAATGACAGCAGGACGATATTCCGGAATTTCAATTTTATTTTCTTTTAAATATTTTGCTAACTCTTTTGGAGTATTAACTTCATCTGTAAATAAACAAGCCATATAATCACCAATTCTTATTATACAAAAATAGATTAGACATGAGAAGTCTAATCTATTTTAATTTACCTTTATACATATCTTGGAAGATACCTTTTTCTTTAATTAAATTATGATATCTACCTACTTGAACTATTGCGCCTTTATCAAAGACTAAAATACGATCACAGTTTTCTAAAGTACTTAAACGGTGAGCAATTGATAAAATAGTGGTATTATTTTCTTTTTGTAATAATTCGATTTCATGTTGAATATTTCTTTCAGATGTATTATCTAA
>CANQOH010000057.1 GCA_947625425.1 uncultured Bacilli bacterium | reverse complement strand
AATAATTGATTTAATACCAGCGGCTTCACAAGTTCTAATAATAGCGCCAAAGTTATGAGGATCTTCTAAGTGATCTAACATAACAACAACATTATCATTTAACATTGTTTTATAATCAACATATTCATAATCATCAATTACGATAATAATACCTTGATGTTTACCTTCAACCATTCCATCCATTTTATGAATATCCATAGTAGAATAACTTATTTTGTTATTTTTAATGAAGTCAATTATTTCTTTATCATTAAAATTGTTAGCTAAATAAACTTTTTTAATAGCTTTAACATTATCCTTTAATTCATTAAAAACATTTTTACCAAATACTTTCATTATTCTTCACCTACTATAAAATCCATTATTTCTTTTATACGATCTAGTTGACCATTAAAATATAATTTACCAATTAAAGTTTCAAGACCAGTTGCTAAACGATATGTAACGATGTCAGTACTTTTATTATGAGTACCTTTAGCATTACGACCCCATTTAATTATTTCAATTTCTTCAGGAGTTAAAAAGTTAGCATTTTCTAATCTTTCTAAATGTCTTCTTTGACTTTTAGCACTAACATAATTTAAACTTTGAGCTTGAAGTTCACCTATTTTACTTATTCCTTTTCTAATTAAAAATTCTCTTATATGTTGTTCGTAAATTGTATCACCCATATAAGCCATTATTAAAGGATTGTCATACATAATATCACCACCAATAATTTATCATAAACTTTTTATTTTGCAAATTTTACTTTTTAAAATTCTCATTATGGGAATAGTATAAACCTTTTTTTAAACGATTAAAGCATAAATATATAAAGAAGATTAGACCTATGATAAAAGTTACTATACTAACTAATTGAGCTACACGGAAATTATAAAACATTAAAGAATCAGTTCTTAAAGATTCAATAAAGTAACGACCAACGCCATACCACATTAAATATATACAACTAAGTTGACCAGTTTTTAAATAACGATAATATTTTCTGACAAGTAGAAGAATGATAAAACCTAAGATACACCAAATAGATTCATAGAAGAAGGTTGGATGATAATAGACACCATGGATTTTCATACCTTCAATTATAAATTTAGGAATATGTAAGCTTTGAAGATTTTCTAATGTTGTGGCAAAGCCATGTGCTTCACTATTAAAGAAGTTACCCCAGCGACCAATAGCTTGTGCAATAATTAGTGAAGGGACAGCAATATCCATCATTTTTAAAATACTAAGTTTTTTAATTTTACAATATATTACTAAAGTTAGTAAACCAAAGATAATACCACCATGAATAGCTAGACCACCTTCCCATACAGCAAAGATACTTAATGGGTCATAGCGATATAAATTAAAATTAAAAAGAACATAATATAATCTAGCTCCTATGATACCAATTATAATAACCCAGAAAGCTAAATCAAAAATAGTATCTTTGGATATATTAAACTTTTTAGCTTCTTTAATAGCTAAAAGATAACCAACTATAATTCCTATTAAGATTAAGACTGAGTACCATCTAATACTAAACATACCAATATGAAATATTTCGGGATTCATAAATATTCCTCCTTAAGTAATCGTATTATATCACATTATTTTTATGTAAATAATGTCCTCTCGTAAAAAAAAGAAATTATTTTTTAAATAACTTCTTATTTCATATTTTCTTTTAATAATTTATATAAGTTTTGATCTGCGAATTCAAATTCAATACCATTTTTTAAAATTACTTGATAAAGTTTATTGAAAGAAATTTTTTCAATATCCTTTAAATTCATTTCATAGTATACTTCTTTAGCTCTTAAGTACTGAACACCTCGACCTATTCTTAAGGTTTCATTAGGATCATCAGCTTGATATTCTAGGAAAAGTAATCTTTGATTAGTTAAGATAATAGTTGTTTCTTTTTCATTTTGACCTTGTTTGATATAAATATCATCAAAAATACTAATTGTTTCTTCACCTTTTTGAAGTTCAAAATTATACATTTATATCACCTCATTAATTATTGAGTAGGATTAGCTTGGCAAGTCTTAGTATACTCTTTATCAGCTATTTTAACTTGGCAGGTATAGTTATTACAAGTATATTCATATTCATTATTTTCATCTTTATATGTATAATTACCTTCACTATCAAGATTAGAACATAAGGTATTAAATATTACTTCTTTTTGTAAGTCTTGAGAGAATTCATCAGTTGTAGTTGTATTATAGGAATTATTTTTACAATCTTTAGTATAAACCTTATCTTCTTTTTGAAGTTTACAAATATTATCAACACATAGTATATTATTTTCTTCTTGTTTAAAATAATGACCTTCAGAATCGATTAAAGTACAGTAATTATCTAATTCTTTTTTGATTTCATCAGTTATTTCATCTTTGGCTTCTGGTTGTTTTTCTTCTTCATCTTCTAATACTTCTTGAGTTTCTTCTTTTAGAATATATTTATTATATAATTCTTTTAAATTAATAACACCTAATAAATGAAGAAGGAAAGCAACAGCTGCAATTAAAAGAATTAAAGCGATTAGAAATGATAAGATTCCACCACCTTTATTTGAATCGTCATCATTATTATTATTGTAATTATTATTTGGTGGCATCATTGGAGGCATTTGATTCCAATTATTATAATTATTGTAACCATTATTGTAGCCATTATAATTATTGTTTGGATATTGATTAGGATTATATTGAGGATATGGGTTACCATAATTATTTGGATCATATTGATTATTCATAACTATTCCTCCTATTTTTCTATTCTAAATATATCATAAAATAGGATTAATAAGTATATTTTAAAGAAAAGAATAATTTTAATTGACATAAAAAATAGGTATTTAATACCTATTTTCTTAAAGATTTTAAGATTTTTACTAGTTCCATAAAATGAGGAGGATAGTTTAAAGCTCCACTTTTATGATAGTAAGTATCAAATTCATCGTAGAATGCTAGACGCCACATTGGTGATAATGGTTCATGGTCTTTAGTTTTATCTGGCCAATAATCAAATTCATCTAATTCTTCATATTCCCAAACTAAATCAGATATTTTTTTAGTTGTTTCTTCATCAATTAAATATTCCCATAATTCACCATTAACATCAATAACTTGAGCTTCTAAATTGATAATAATATAATTCATATCTTTGTATTCTAGTTCAATTCTTTTGATACGAGGTTTATTTTTTATTATTTTTTTTACAACTAATTCTGCCATTTAACACCTATAATACTTTCTTTAACCATTCACCAGTATAGCTATTTGGTTCTTTAGCTACTTGTTCTGGAGTACCAGTAGCAACGATTGTTCCACCGGCATCGCCACCTTCAGGACCTAAATCGATAATGTAGTCAGCAACTTTAATAACATCTAAATTATGTTCAATTACTATAACAGTATCACCATTATCAACGATTCGTTGTAAGATGACTAATAACTTTTTAATATCATCACTATGTAAGCCGGTGGTTGGTTCATCTAAGATGAAGACACTTTTACCAGTTGCTTTCTTTTGTAATTCTTTAGCTAATTTAACACGACCAGCCTCACCACCTGATAAGGTAGGTGCTGATTGACCTAATTCAATATATGATAAACCAACATCCATCATAACTTGTAGTTTATTTTTGACTTTAGGAATATTATCAAAGAATTCTATAGCTTCTGAAACACGCATATGTAAGACATCGGAAATGCTCTTGCCTTTAAATTTAACTTCAAGAGTTTCACGATTATATCTTGTTCCTTTACATACTTCACAAGGGACATAAACATCTGGTAAGAAGTTCATTTCAATTCTTTTTACACCATCACCCCAACAAGCTTCACAACGTCCACCTTTAACATTGAAGGAGAATCTATTTTTACCATAACCACGCATTTTAGATTCTTTCATATTAGCAAAGACATCTCTTATATCATCAAAGACACCAACATATGTAGCAGGATTACTACGAGGTGTACGACCAATTGGATCTTGGGTAATATGAACTACTTTATCAATGTTTTCCATACCCTTTATTTCTTTGCATTTTCCAACGATAGTTTTAGATTTATAGACTTTTTTAGCTAAGGCATTATATAAAATATCATTTACTAATGTTGATTTACCACTACCTGAAACACCAGTTATACAAATAAATTTACCTAAAGGGAATTTAACATTAATATTTTTTAAGTTATGTTCTTTAGCTCCTTTTACTTCTAAGTAAAGACCATTACCTTTTCGTCTTTTTTTAGGTACTTCAATTTTTTCTTCACCAGTTAGATATTTACCTGTTAAAGAGTTAGGATTTTTCATTACTTCTTCGGGAGTTCCAGCTGCCATAATATGACCACCTAAGACACCAGCTCCTGGACCAATATCAACTAGATAATCAGCAGCTTTCATGGTATCAGTATCATGTTCAACGACAATTAAGGTATTACCTAAATCGCGCATTTCTTTCATAGATGCTATTAGTTTTTCATTATCACGTTGGTGAAGACCAATACTTGGTTCATCTAAAACATATAAGACTCCAGATAATTTACTACCAATTTGGGTAGCTAAACGAATTCTTTGCGCTTCACCACCAGATAAAGTACCAGCAGCACGATTTAAAGTTATATAACCTAAGCCAACATTATTTAAGAATTCTAATCTATTACATATTTCTTTTACTAATAATTCACTTATCTTAGCTTGTTCTTTATTAAGTTTTAGATTTTGCATAAATTTATATAGCTCTTCAATACTTAGAGCGGTCATATCATAGATATTCTTTTTATTAATATAAACATTTAAAATATCATGTTTAAGTCTAGTACCATGGCAGACAGGACATTCTTGTTCAACCATGTAACCTTCAATCCATTCTCTAATCCAACCAGCTGTTGTTTCAATTTGTCTTCTTTCTAAGTTATTTATTATACCTTCAAAGAAATCAGTTTTAGTACGAACATTACCATTTTTAGAAATATATTTAAATTCTAGTGGTTCAGTTGAACCATACAATATTTTATCTAGTTTAGCACGAGGAATAGTACTAATAGGTGCATCTAAGTCGATATCATAGTAATCTGCTACAGTTTCGACTTCCGTAAACATGGTATTTTGATCTTCAGATAAAGTAGCAATACCACCTTTTCTAATACTTTTACTTGGATCGGGAATAAGTAGTTCTTCAGATACTTTCATTTTCATACCTAGACCATTACATTCTGGACAAGCACCAAATGGAGAGTTAAAAGAAAACATTCTAGTTTCTAAAGTAGGCATTGAATAATTACAATGAATACAAGCATAGTTTTCACTCATTAATAGTTCTTCGCCACCAATAACATTAAATAAAACTAAGCCATTAGCTAATTTAGTACTAGCTTCAATTGATTCAAAAATACGAGAACGATCTTCAGCTCTAACAACAATACGATCAACAACAACTTCAATAGTATCTTTTTTGTTTTTTTCTAATTTAATATCTTCAGCTAAATCACGAACTTCACCATTGACTCTTACTCTGGTATAACCTTTTTGACGAAGATCATCTAAGATAGCAGCATGAGCTCCTTTTTCACCTCTAACAACTGGAGCCATTATTTCAATTTTAGTACCTTCAGGGAAGTCCATTATTTTATTAGTCATTTCTTCAATACTTTGACTTTTAATTGGTTCATGATGGTTAGGACAATAAGGAACACCAATACGGGCAAATAATAATCTCAAATAGTCATATATTTCTGTAACTGTACCAACTGTACTACGAGGGTTATTATTAGTACTTTTTTGATCAATACTAATACTTGGACTTAAACCTTCAATACTATCAACATCTGGTTTACTAGTACCACCTAAAAATTGTCTAGCATAAGCTGATAGACTTTCAACATATCTTCTTTGACCTTCAGCATAAATAGTATCAAAAGCTAAACTACTTTT
>CANQOH010000056.1 GCA_947625425.1 uncultured Bacilli bacterium | reverse complement strand
TAAAAATAAGTAAAATTATTATACTAATAAATTAATGATTTGCAATTTCATCAATTTACTAATCAGTATTATACGTGATATAATAGATAATGAAAGATAATAAGGATAAAGCTTAAAGAATAAAATGGAGGCGTTTTATGGCTAATTTTGGTGAACATTTTAAACCTAATTATAAAGATGCAATAAGTAAACCACAATCAGTATTTAAAGGACAATTTTATCGTATTACAGTTTTAAGTGATTTATTAGTTAGATTAGAGTTTAGTGAAGAAGGTTATTTTGAAGATCGACCTACAGAGTTTGCTAAGTTTAGAAATTTTTCTATTCCGCAGATGAAAGTAGATCAAAATGAAAGAGTCTTAGATATAACGACTAAATATTTTAATTTACGTTATGAAAAAGAAAAATCTTTTGCCAGCAATAAGTATGCACCAGATAGTATTTTAAAAATTAGATTATTAGATGCTAATGGTAAAGAATGGTATTATGGTCATCCAGAAGCCAGAAATTATAGTGGTATTGTGGCTAATATTGATAGAACTGTTGATCCATTTTTGGGGGAAAGTGAAGTTAAAGACTTTAAACATGTTAAAAGAAAAATTGAAGATATGTTAGTAGCGAAAGCTAAAGGTTTATATTCTGCTGATGGCTTTGTTTCAATAGATGATTCAAGTTCTAATTTTATAGGTGAAGATGGAGCTTTAATATATAATGATAAGAAACGTATTGATATATATGTTTTTATGTATAATAAAGATTTTGGTAATTGCTTACATAGTTATTTCACTTTAACAGGTATGCCTCCTTTAATACCTCGTTATGCTTTAGGTATTTGGTGGAATAAAAATGATGTTTATAACTTTGATAATATTCAAAAGTTACTTATGGAATTTAATCGAAATAAAATACCAATGAGTGTTTTACTTTTAGGAGATAACTGGCACTTAAAAGATAAAAATAATTTATCAAGATTTAATTCTGGTTTTACTTTTAATCGTGAATTATTTTATAAACCAACGGAATTTGTTAAATATATGCATGATCGTGGCGTAAGAGTAGGACTTAGTATTGATCCTAGTGAAGGTATTCATCCTCATGAACCAAAGTTTGATGAAGTAGCAAAAAAAGTTGGTGTAGGAGATAAACAAACAATACCTTTTAATGCTTTTGATAAAGAATTAATGAGTTCTTATTTAAATGATTTAATTGATCCATTATATAAAGTAGGAGTAGATTTCTTCTGGATTAATTATCGTAACTTGAAAGATAAAGCAGGTAATGATGCCTTAAATTATTATCATTTTACAGATTTTAATAAGATGGAAGGAGTTAGACCTTTAATACTAAGTAGAGCTAATACTTATGCTCCGCATTTATTCCCTGTTCATTATAGTGGTGAAACTTTAGTTAGTTGGAATACATTAAAGATATTACCTTACTATAATAGTACATCTTCTAATCTAGGTTTATCTTGGTGGAGTCATGATGTTGGAGGATATAAAGATGGGATTGAAGATTCAGAATTATATATAAGATATGTACAATATGGAACTTTTAGTCCAATATTTAGATTTAGTGCGAAGTATGGAAGATATTATAAAAGAGAACCTTGGAAATGGGATGTTAAGACTTTAAATATCGTTAGATTATATTGTCAAATGAGACATAAATTAATACCTTATTTATATTCAGAAGCTTATAAGTATCATAAAGTTGGTTTACCTTTAGTACAACCAGTATATTATCAATATCCAGAAATATATGATGAATTAGATTATCGTAATGAATATTATTATGGTTCTGAGTTATTTGTGGCACCAATTACTAAACCTAAAGATGCAGTCATGAATAGATCTGTCGAAAAGATATTCTTACCTAAAGGTACTTGGTATGATTTTAAGACAGGTAAAAAATATTTAGGTAATAAGAGATATATTTTATTCTATAAAGATGAAGATTATCCAGTATTTGCAAGAGATGGATCTATTGTATGTATGGCTGATTTAGAGAATAATATGAATGTAACTAATTCACCGAAGACAATGGAAATACATGTTTTTCCTGGTAAGAGTAATCAATATAATTTATATGAAGATGATGGATTTAGTAATCTTTATAAAGAAGGTTATTACTTACTTACTAGAGTAGATTATAACTATATGGCTAATAACTATACTTTAATTATTAGACCAGTAGAAGGTAAGACGGGTATTGTTCCAGCGAAGAGAAATTATCGTATTAGATTTAGAAATACAAGAGAAGCTAATGATGTTATTGTTTATATAAATAATGATAAAGTAGAACGTAATTGTTATATTGAAGATACTGATTTTATTGTAGAAGTTAATGATGTTCCAACAACTAAACAATTAACAATAAATTGTAAAGGTAAAGATATTGAAATAGATGCTGTAAGATTAATTAATGAAGATATTGATTCAATTATTTCTGATTTACAGATTAAAACAGTATTAAAAGAACAAATTGGTAGAATTGTCTTCTCTAATATGAGTATTGATAAAAAACGTGCCGAAATTAGAAATTTACAAAAAGTTGGCTTAGATAAGACGTTTGTCAATATGTTTATGAAATTGCTAGAGTATGTTGCACAAATTTAATTTTGTGTTTATAATAGCGGTAGTAAGGGGATGATTTTATGCCACCAAGAGGGCCTAGAGGACCTAGAAGAGGTGTAGCAGCAGGAGGAATACCAACTAGTAGATCTGGTCGTGCAATGGTTAATGGACGTGTTGTTAATCCATTTGCCGCACCAGCTGGAGGTAATGTTCATACTCCAGTAAATGGACCAATTGATTCTTATGTTACTTATTCAGAAAACGTAAGACATAAAATGTCACATGCAATCCAAAGAAAAGGGGCATTAGTAGGTTCATTAGTAGGTATTCGTCATATTTTAACAAATGGCTTACATACTTGTGTGTTTAATAGAAAAATACAATTAGCAGAAAAAGCATTAAAAGCAGAACAGATTTCCCAAGAGCAATGTAATTTAAGAAAAATGCGTGCAGCTGCTGAGTATTTTGATCATTTGAAAAAGATTGGCTATTATAATGATGCAGATGTTTCATTACAAATGTATATGTTCGCTCAAAGTATTGGGGTAGAATATGAAGATGATACTGTATCACATGGTAGAAGTCGTTAATTATTCTTGATTTAAAAATAAAGATATTTTATAATACATTTAATATTTAAGTGATGAAGAAAGAGTAGTAAAATATTAATTCATTAAAGAGACCTAATGGGTGGTGAAAATTAGGATGATAGATATTTGAACTTGCTTTTGGAGCTATTAGGGTAATTCCTTTATCAATTTAAAGCTGATATATTTATCAGAAATTAAGGTGGTACCACGACATTTTCGTCCTTATACGAAAATGTCTTTTATTTTGGAAAGTGAGGTTTTATAATGTTTGATTTAGTATTCTTTGGAATTGTTTTTATAATAGTTTATTTTGTATATTATTTCATCTTTGATGATTTACTCAAAAAAGAAAAATATACGAAAATATCTGAATTAGTTATCCTGACAAAGAAATTTAATTTAGATAAAAAGAAAATGAATTATCGTAAGTTACTAAATATGATTTCAATTATTAATGCTTTTATTATAGCTTTTGCGATAACTTTAGTAGATATATTACCTGATGGATGGTTTATTGGGATTAAGTTATTAATTGCTTTTGTAGTTATTTTAATTTTAATATTTAGTTTATATTTTGGATATGGTCATTATCTAAATAAAAAATGGGGTAAGAAAGATGAAAAGTAAAATAGTTAAACTTAAATTAGATAAAAAAGATAAAGTATTAGAAATACCAGTTAAAGAAGTAGATACTTTATATGGTATTACTTATTTATTATTAAAATCTAGTAAAGAATTAGGTATGGATATTAAAGATGGATTTACTAAGCTGTATGCGATTAATCCAATAAATAATTTAAAATTACCTATTTATATTGATAGTAAGATTAAAGAAGATCGAGTTGGAGTTCCAGCTCATAATAAAGAAGATTATGAATATGCAATTAAACATAATATTGAAATTAAACAAGTAATTGAAGAAGTTACTGGTGAACCTCACGATAATGAATTTAAGAAAAATTCAATTGTTGCAATTGTCTATGATGAAGATAATGATAAATACCTCACAATTAATTGGCATGAAAAAGGTGGGCGTTTATTTATTGGTGGAACAATTAAAGAAGGCGAAAAGCCATTAGATTGTGCTTTAAGAGAAGTCGAAGAAGAAACTGGTTATAATAAGTTAGAACTTCTGAAAGAGTTACCAAAAATAAATCATCATTATTATGCTTTTAATAAAGATAAATACTTTAATATAGAATGTACTGGTTTCTTATTTAAATTAAAAAATAGGAAGAAGAATAAACAGAATTTAGATGAAGATGAAGTATTTAGTGTGGAATGGGTAGATAAAGAAACTGTTTTAGAAGAAATAAAAGATGGTTTACATCATAAAACTTATGAGTATGCGATGCAAGACCAAGTTATTGTAACTGATGGTATTTTAGTTAATTCAGAGATAGTTAATGGATTAAGTAGAAAAGAAGCAACTAAAGTAATTTTAAAATGGTTAGAAGAACATAATTAGAAAGAGTGAATATAATGGAATATAATTTTAATGAAATAGAAAAGAAATGGCAAAAGTATTGGGATGATCATCATACTTTTGAAGCTAAAACAGGAGATAAAAGTAAGAAACCATACTATATCTTAGTAGAGTTTCCTTATCCAAGTGGTTCTGGGTTACATGTAGGACATGTTAGAAGTTATACAGCTCAAGATGCCATTGCCAGAATGAAAAGAATGCAAGGACTAAATGTTTTATATCCAATGGGATGGGATGCATTTGGCGCACCGGCTGAACAATATGCGATTAAAAATCATATTCATCCTAAAGAAGCAGTTAAAGAAAATATTGTAACTTTTAAAAAGCAAATGAAGAGTTTAGGTTTCTCATTTGATTGGAGTAGAGAGTTTTCAACAACTGATCCAGAGTATTATAAATGGACACAATGGCAATTTTTACAATTCTATAAACATGGAATGGCTTATAAAGATACAATTCCAGTAAACTGGTGTCCAACTTGTAAATCAGTATTATCTAATGAAGATGCAGCTGGTGGCGTTTGTGAACGTTGTGGTAGTCCAGTTATTCAAAAAGAAAAAGCCCAATGGATGTTAAGAATGAGTGATTATGCTGAAGATTTATTAAAAGGTTTAGATGATACTAATTTTGCGGAGAAAGTTAAATTAGGGCAAATAAATTGGATAGGTAAATCAACAGGTGTTGAAGTAGATGTTGATATTGTTGGAGGCGGTAAATTCTCAATATTTACAACTTGTATTGAAACTATTTATGGTATTACATTCTTTGTAATAGCACCTGATGGTAAATTAATTAAAGAATTAATGCCAAGAGTAGAAAATAAAGATGAAGTATTAGCTTATATTGAAGAAACAAGCAAGAAATCTAATATGGATCGTACAGAATTAAATAAAGGTAAAACTGGTGTTGAAGTTAAAGGTATTAAAGCAATTAATCCAGTTACTGGTAAAGAAGTGCCTATTTTCTTAGGTGATTTTGTCTTAGGAGATTATGGAACCGGAGCAGTTATGGCTGTTCCAGCTCATGATCAAAGAGATTATGAATATGCTAAAGTTCATAACTTAGAGATTTTAGAAGTTATTACCGGTGGAAACTTAGAAGAAAAAGCTTATGAAAAATATGATTATTTAGATAATCCTAATGCCAGATTAGTTAATTCTGAAGAATATAGTGGTTTAACAGTTAAAGAAGCTAAAGAAGCTTTAACGAAAATGTTAGAAGAAAAAGGTATTGGTCGTGTTGTAAATAACTACAAGATGCGTGATTGGATCTTCTCTAGACAAAGATTCTGGGGTGAACCAATTCCAATGATTTATTGTGAAAAATG
>CANQOH010000055.1 GCA_947625425.1 uncultured Bacilli bacterium | reverse complement strand
CTCCCTTTCTTAAAATTGTTTGCTTTTAAACAAATTAATCTCCTTTCTATAGTTAATTATATTATTAAGGGGGTAAACACAACATTTGTGGGAGGGGTTAACTTTTTTTATTGTGAAAATTTTTCGTAATAAAAAAAGTTATCGCTTTTTACTTCGATAACTTAAATTATAAATCTAAACTATTATCTTCTAATAAGAAATTATATATTCCTATAGTAGTAATTCCATCTTCATTTTTTCTAGGTTTTATATTATTTATTACTACAATTATTTTTTTAAATGAATCATCAATATTATTTAATGATTTTGTTTCCTGTTCAAGCTTTCCAATATTATCTATTGAAAATGCTGATTGAATATAATATTTATTATTACCTTTAGTAGCAATAAAATCTACTTCGTAGTTTTTTAATATCCTTTTTTTATTTTTATCATAATCATATACATTTACGATTCCAATATCTACTGCATAACCTCTAACTTTTAATTCATTATAGATAATATTTTCCATTACATGATTTTCTTCAACTTGTCTGAAATTTAATCTTGCATTTCTTAATCCAATATCTTCAAAATAAAATTTATATGGAGAATTAATATATTTTTTACCTTTGATATCATATCTTTGAACTTTATTGATCAGAAATGCATCATCTAAATATTCAATATATCTATTAATTGTTTTATCTGTAATTTTATTTCCTTTAGTACTACGAAATACTTTTGATAATTTAAGTGGATTAGTTAGGGAACCAATATCAGAAGATAATATATCTAATAATTCATTTAATTCAACTTTATTTTTGATATTATATCTTTCAATAATATCTGAAAGATAAACTTTATCAAATAATCCTTTTAAATAATCAGCTTTTTTAGCTGGATCTTGATAAGAAAGAACTAATGGCATTCCACCATAATTGAAGTAGTCATCCCAAGCTTCATCAACTGATCCATCATATACAGAATAAAATTCTTTAAATGTTAGGGGATGAACTTGAATCTCATCACCACGTCCTCTAAATTCTGTGATGACATCACTTGATAGAAGTTTAGAATTGCTTCCAGTTACATATACATCTACATTTTTTATATGTAATAAACTATTTAGTACTTCTTCAAATCTATCTAGATATTGAATTTCATCTAAGAAGATATAATATAATTTATCATCTTTTATAGATTTTTTTATATAATCTAACATATTATAAGGATCTCTTAACTTTTCATTTGATAAGTCATCAAGTGCTATTGTTATAATATGTGACTTATTAATTCCTTTATCAATTAAATAATTATAATATAGATTAAATAGGAGATATGATTTGCCAGATCTTCTTAATCCAGTTATTACTTTTATTAATCCATTGTTTTCTCTAGACTTTAATTGGTCTAAGTAATAATCTCTCTTTATTTCCATAATTGATTCTCACTTTCTATTAAAATTTTATAATTTATTTTATTTAGTGTCAATATTGTTATGACGAATTTTTTTGTAAATGCAAAGAATTTCGTCATAGAAATAAAAATAAAAAAACGAAGTTTTAATTTAACTTCGTTTTTATTTTAAGATTAATTAGTTATTTCTTAATTTTCTTACTGAAACGACAGATGCACCAATAGCACTTAGAGCTAATCCCATATAAACTAGACCAGCATCGAAAGTATTAGGAGCTTCTTCTCCAGGTTTAGCACCAGGTTTACTTGTTTCTTCAGCAACTTTAGTAGAAACTACTACTTTGTAAGGATCTTCAGCTTTAACAACATAATCCTCAGCAACTAATTGATTAGTTAAATCATAAGTTCCACCATTAGGTCCTGCAATTTTAACGATAATCTTATTTAAATATTTACCACCAGTTAAGATACCTTGGTAAGCCTTAGCAACTTTAATAGTTCCTTTATCATCAGTTGTAGTACCATTAATCCACATAGCAGGAGCATCTTCAGCACCCTTAGTTTCGAATATACCACCACTTATAGCATAAGTAGCATCTGTAGATTGAAGACTTAATACAGCAGCAGAAGTTTTAGAAACAAGTGTTCCTCCTGTAATAGATAATTTAGCTTTTGAGCCAGCAGCAACAACTACTACATTGCCATCAGTTGTTTCCATACTTCCACCATTAACAGTTAAGCTAGAAGTATTAGTTACATTAAATAAACCTTTGTCAGCTTTATATGTACCATTTTCAACTGTAACAACTACACCATTTTGTAAATCAGTAGTTTTACTAGTTGTAAATTCACCATTCTTGAAAGTAACTTTAGCTGGAGTTGTTCCAGTAACGTTATGTCTTTCATCAGCTTCTACTTGAGATTCATTTGCAACAACTAAAGTTCCAACAAAATATTTACCGCCATTAATAGTAGTTGTACTACCATTTTTAGCAACTAATAAATTGTAGTCAGCGTCAACTCTTGTTAAACTATTTAATTCTAATGTTCCAAAGTTAATAAATGCTGAATAGTTTGTAGTATTTGCAGTAACTTTACCACCAGAAACAACAGTAGTACCACTATTTTTAACAACGTTTTCAGTAGCAGTAACAACAACATTATTTAGTGCTAAATTACCACCTTTTAAAACTTCAACAGCTTTTGTAAGATCTAAATTAGCATTTGTAATAGTTAAACTACCTTTATCAGCTACAACCATACCAGCTTTAAATTCAACTTTGTTACCATTAGCAACAATAGTAATATTTTTACTTAATGTGTGAGCTGCACTAAAAGATAAAACATTATTATTTAAGACTTCAATAGTTCCACCTTTAGTTTCAACTTCGTTCCATGCATCAAGCATTTTGGCAAAACCAGTACCATTAACAGTAGCAACACATGCAGGTAAATTAGCAGTTGTTTCACCTGGTTTATTACATGTTTGTGTACTAGCAGCATTAACAGTAACAACGGATAAAAGTACAGCACAAAGTGCGAATACAAATAATTTTAAATTTTTCATAATATCCTCTCCCTTTCTTAAAATTGTTTGCTTTTAAACAAATTAATCTCCTTTCTATAGTTAATTATATTATTAAGGGGGTAAACGTCCCTTTGAAGTAATAACATGTAGTTTTTTTATGCCGCGTTTAGTTTTGTGGGTGAGGAATAATAAATATTATTGATTGTTGGTTTTATCTGTAGGGGTGGGAGGTGGGTATAGTACTATTTAAGTATATGGATGTTAATAAGTTGCTTGATTATATTTATTGTAAGTGAAATTTTATTGTCAATTTTGGGTGAAGTACACCGTTAAGTTTAGAGGTAAATGCACCTTTTTATTTTAATTTTATTTAAATAACTAAATGCATCATTTTTGTAGTGATTTTCTATCTTTTATTAATTGGTTTCTCTCGATTTTATTGATTTTTTTGCGATTTTATATTATATTTAA
The DNA here is from genome assembly GCA_947625425.1 of uncultured Bacilli bacterium. Next base: position 2,824 of record CANQOH010000055.1, on the reverse strand, counting down.
TCATGACGAAAACACGAGAAATGTGTATTTTAAAAAAATTTTTAAAACTAACTTCTCGTTTATTATATTCTTTTCGTCTGTTCGCCTTATGATTTGTTTATTTGTTAAAAATATCCTTTGTTAGGTTTACTTCTTCTGGGTTTATATAAGTAATCCTAAGTTTATCAAGAATATTTTTATCGTTTAAGAATACAAACACTTCATAGGGTGTTTTTTTATTTAACGAATTTCTTGGAACATTATTAATATTACTTGCTAATATATTACAATCTTCTTGCGTTAAATTAGCAAATGAAGTTCCTTTTGGAAGTACATATCTAATGTATTCATGATTCTTTTCTATAGTTCCTTTTTGCCAAGAACAATTGGAATCACAATAGAATAGGTTAGATATTTTTTCTCCAGTTTCAAAGTCTACTTCTATACTTAATGGATCAAGAAATTCAGAACCATTATCGGTTAAAATAACTTCAAATAAATTTTTAAAACATTCAATACCTAAAACACTTTTAATATATATAAATGCCTCAGTAACATAAGTTGTTTTCTTATAAGGTAATAAAAAAATTAACATAAGTTTTGAACTTCTAAAAAGTAAAGTAAGCATACATTTACCACCTTTACTACCTGAAGTACCAATAACAGTATCCATTTCAACAATCGAAGCATCTGGATTTTCAGAAATATATTTTAAAAAGTCCTTGTATGTTATTCCTTCTTTAACTTGAGGATCACGTTTAATTCTTATATCTTTAATTTTTTTGTATTTGAGTTTAACTTTTCTTTGTAAATCAATATTTTTAATATCAATAAGGCCACTATCTACATACTTATAAAAGGTTGTTTTAGACATGTTAAGAATTTCTGGATGAGAAATAAAAACTTGATTAACACTTTGATTCTTATTTGCTATTAATGGTTTAATAACCGAATTAATATCATTAATTTGAGATTTAGTAAGATGTATAGAATTCCTAGAATCAATAAGCAACTCATTATATTCATTTTGTGCAATAGAATAGTCGTAAAAGAATCTTCTTTTAAAACAATTCTGTTTTTTAAAACATCCATTACATACATATGGAGCTTTAAGTGTTTTCTTACAGAAAGATTCTTTATAATTGTTGCATTTTATTCTACAAACAGGATAAGTTTTATCAGCACAATTATTATGAAATATACAATCAGAAAAACCTCGATTAAATCTTCTTGGTTCTTTCATGACTCTATGAGTATAAACTTCTCTAGCAATTGTTGTTCTATGTTTACCAATAACATTAGCAATATGTGAAAAGTTTACATTATTATTTAAAAGACTTTCAATAGTTTTTCTGTTTTCTAAAGAAAGATGTTTGTTAGCAAAAGTTTTCAAAAAAGTACCTCCTTAAAATAAGGCGAACAAACAATAAATAATTATAACATAAAGAAAAAATTTAAAAAGTAAATGCACGTGGGAAATAGAAAAGTGCATTTAAATAAATAATTTACCGCCCCCAATTACAGAAGTTATTAACAGTTGACAGAAGTTGACCGGGGGGGGGTATAATCTTATTAATAAATAATGAAATGGGAGGAATTAAAATGAAGAAAAAATTATTATTAGTTTTAATGCTTATTTCAGCTGTGGTTGTAATGCCTAGAGTTCATGCTGCTATTACTCTTGGAACAGTTTCTGATAACACTCAACATGATACTCTACAGGGTGGTAGTTGCATAGCTGATAGTACTGATAATAGTAATGCTACTATTACTTGTGATAGTGCTACTTTTAGAATTCTTGATAGTAATAGTGATAATCGTACTGCTGGTTATGCATGGGTTGGCATAAAGGTTGCTTCTGCTACTGGCGCTTCAAGTTATCTTGTTACTTTTAATGGAGTGCCTGATCCACAAGATTCATCAGTAAATGGTGATATTGTTGATTATATTGGTTTTAATGCTGAAGAATTAAAAAGTGCTACTGATGCAGCTCAAAACTTAGTATTTACTTATGAAATTTTATGGAAGGGTAGCAATGGAGAAACTGCTAAACAAACTATAACTATTATTATTGTTCCAAATAATATAACTCTTCAATCAAAAGATTATGATACTAATCAAAAAGTTGAATGGAATAATGCTGCTTATCAAGCTGAAGTAGCTGAAGTTATGTCTGATATCTATAGTGACTTAGAAGGTGCTGTTGCTGTTGCTAAAGGAATAGATACTTCTAAATATACAGCTGAATCTGTAAAAGCATTAGAAGAAGCTATTGAAGATGCTGAAGCATTTGGTAAAGATTTAACTAAAAATAATCAAGGCGATGTTAGAGCATTAACTAAAGCAATTACAACTGCTATAGCTAACCTAGTTGTAAAAGGTGATGAACCTGTTAAACCTGGTAGTACAACAACTGATACTAATAAACCTGGTGAACAAGCTCCTAATACATTCGATGCTGGATTAACATATGTTGGTTTAGCATTAAGTGCTGTTGGTGCTAGTGTTATTTCAATTAAAAAACTAAGAAATAATTAGTGAAAACGAAGTTGATACTTCGTTTTTAGTTTGTTAATATTTTTATATACTTATATTGACATAGGCATTATTTTTAGATAATATTTTATTAGTGAGTGAGTAGTTCGCTGAGTTACTAAAGGGTGAGAGTAATTCAAACCAGCAAGCTTGACTTGTGAAATTCTTTAGTCAGGGGAAAACTCATTTTTATTTTTTAATTTTTTTTATAATATTTGTTATATTTATATTGCTTTGTATCTTTGTAAATGATGTGAAACAAAAAAATTATAAAAATTAATTCAAGATAATTGAGTTAATTTTTTTTGTT
>CANQOH010000054.1 GCA_947625425.1 uncultured Bacilli bacterium | reverse complement strand
CATAAAGCAACCTTACAAATAAATTATATAATATATTTTTTAAAAAGAAAAGAGCAATTGACTTTGTCAACGCTCTGTAAAGAAGATATTGTAAATATCTTCTTTTATTTTGGTTAAAATAAATAATATATGGCAATTTGTGGTATAATAACTAACGTAAGTTTATGAAAGAAGTGTTGGCATGAAGAACATAAAAATACATCCTTTTGCGTACTTTTTTATAACGATTTTATATTTAGAATTATTAACTAAAATAGTTATTGCTAAACACTTTATCGATAGCAATCTTATTTATATGTTAATCTTTAGTTTACCATTTATCTTATTACTTACAATAATAGCTAAAGCATTTAATAAAAAAGTTAATAAAATAATTAGTTTAATCTTAGTATTTATAATTACTGTATATTTTGAAATACAATATATATTCTTTAATTTATTTTCAGTACCATTTTCATTTTCAACAATTAGTTTAGCTAATCAAGCATTAGATTTTACTAATATTATTAAAGATGCAATTATAGCTCATTTATTTACTTTTATTTTAATATTAATACCTTTTATATTAGGTTTAATATTTAATAAATTACTAGATACTACTAGATATCATAAAGAAAGTATTATATCTTTAATTATCATGTTAATAATATCTTACTTATCAACATATTTGTTTTTAATACCATTTAATGATAATAGTAAGTATGCGAAAGAACTTTATTATAATATAGATGATCAAGTATCATTAATAGATAAATTTGGGATGTTAACTTATACTAAAGTAGATATTAAAAGACAGATATTTGGTTATGAAACTAAATTAGTTATAGAAGAGGAAGAACCTATTAAAGTACCAGAGATAACTCCTGGAGAGATAGATTATGGTTTTAATGAATTAGATATAGATTTTAGTAATTTAACTTCTAATAATAAAACTATTAATAAGTTAAATAGTTTTATGGCTAAACAACAAGCTAGTAATAAAACTAAATATACAGGAATGTTTAAAGGTAAGAATTTAATTTTTATTTTAGCTGAAGGTTTTAATGAAGTAGCAGTTGATGAGGTTAGAACACCAACTTTATATAAGATGATAAATGGGGGATTTGTTTTTAATAATTTTTATTCACCAGTATTTTTAAGTACAACAGGTGGAGAATTTCAAGCGACAGTTGGTTTAATACCTACCCAAGATATATTGGGAACATGGAAAAGAGAGCAACCAACTATTGCTTATGGATTAGGTAATATTTTTGGAAAGATAGGTTATCAAGCTCAAAGTTATCATGATTGGACTTATACATATTATAAGAGAAATAAAACAATGGAAACATTAGGTTTTAATAACTATACTGGTTGTGGTAATGGTTTAGAAAAGAAAATGAATTGTGATTGGTTACCGTTTGATTCAGAAATGGTTAATGCTACTTATGAAGATTATATGAAGAGTGATAAGAACTTTGTTACATATTATGTTACAGTAAGTGGACATTCACCTTATGAAGCTGGAGATAATATAGCCCAACATTATAAAGAATATATAGAAGATTTAGATTATGATAAAAATGTTAAATATTATTTAGCAGCACAGATGGAACTAGATAAAATGTTAGAGACATTAATTGCGAGATTAGAAGAAACTGGTAAACTTAAAGATACAGTTATTGCTTTAGTAGGAGATCATTATCCATATACATTATCAATAGATCAAATGAATGAAGTTGCTACTTATGAAAAAGATGAAACAATAGAAGTTAATAAGAGTAATTTTATCTTATGGAATAGTGAAATGAGTGAACCTATTCAAGTTGATAAAGTAGGTAGTCAAATAGATGTATTACCAACATTACTAAATTTATTTGGGGTAGATTATGATTCAAGATTAATACTTGGTAAGGATATATTAAGTGATAGTGAAGGAATAGCAATCTTCTCTAATAGAAGTTGGACAACAGATTATGGTTCTTATGATTCAATGGCAAGAAAATATACACCTAAAAAAGAATTAGAGGGAATTACCGAAAAAGATTATATTAAAAGAATAAATAATAAAGTAGCTAATTACTTTAGTGTAAGTAAGATGATTATTGATACTAATTATTATACATATGTATTAGGAAGTGAGTGATTACTATGTGTGGTATTGCCGGTTATGTAAGTGATAAAAAACCTAGTAAAAAAGTATTGAAAGCGATGACTGATCGTATAGAACATAGGGGACCAGATGCAGAAGGATTTTATCTAGATGATACTTGTGCTTTAGGACATCGTCGATTATCAATTATCGATTTAAGTACAGGAGATCAACCAATTTATAATGAAGATAAAAGTATTGCGATTGTTTATAATGGTGAAGTATATAACTATGTTGAATTACGTGAAGAACTAAAAAAATGTAAGCATAAATTTGTTACTTCAAGTGATACAGAAGTATTAGTTCATGGTTATGAAGAGTGGGGACATGATTTAACTAAGAAGTTACGTGGAATGTTTGCTTTTGCTATTTGGGATAGTAAGAAAAAAGAATTATTTTGTGCCAGAGATGGATGGGGAATTAAACCTTTCTACTATTACCAAAATGGTAAGACATTTATGTTTGCTTCAGAAATAAAAGCTTTCTTAGATCATCCTGATTTTAAAAAGGAATTTAATGAAGAAATATTATCGGCTTATTTATGTTTTAATTCAACACCAACAGAAGAAACCTTCTTTAAAGGAGTATTTAGATTAGAACCTGGTCATCAATTAATATTAAAAGATAATAAGATTAAAATAGAAAAATTCTTTGAATTAGAGTTTAAAGAAACTGATAAAGAAATGGATGAAATAGTTGACGATATTGATAAGGCAATGAAAGATTCAGTTAAATACCATGAAATAGCTGATGTAGAAGTTGGTTCTTTCTTATCTAGTGGAATTGACTCTTCTTACTTAGTATCAATTGCTAGACCAGATAAAACATATACAGTCGGTTATGATAATCCAAAATATGATGAGATTGCTTATGCTAAAGATTTAACTAGTAAATTAGGAATTAGTAATAAATCAAAAAAAATAACTAAAGAAGAATATATTAAAGCATTTCCAAAGATTCAGTATCATATGGATGAACCTTTAGCTGATCCTTCAGCAATAGCATTATACTTTGTCGCAGAGATTGCTTCTAAAGATGTTAAAGTTGTTTTATCAGGTGAAGGTGCAGACGAATTCTTTGGGGGATACAATACGTATAAAGAAGAAATAGATCAAGCTTGGTATATGAAAATACCTTACTTTATAAGACATGGTCTATCAATGGTAGCAGGATTACTACCAGAAGTAAGAGGATTTAATTTTGTCTGGCGAAGAGGACAAAAGTTAGAAAACTATAATATTGGTTTAGGTCGTGTATTTAGAGATGAAGAAGCGATGAAGATATGTAAAAATAAAAATCAATTACATACTAAAGATATAGTTGCGCCTTTCTATGAAACATATAAAGATAATTCAAATATAGTTAAAAGACAAGCAATAGATTTCTATTTCTGGTTAGTTAGAGATTTCTTACATGCGGTAGATCGTAATACAATGATGTTTGGTTTAGAAGCTAGAACACCATATCTTGATAAAGAAGTATTTAAAGTAGCAAGTAAGTTACCGGTATATGCTAAAGTAAATAAAGAAACAACTAAACCAGCATTACGTATGGCAGCTAAGAAAGTCATACCTAATGAATCTTATAAAAAGAAAAAATTAGGTTTTCCAGTACCACTTAGAGAGTGGATGAGAGAAGATGACTTATATAATGAAATAAAGAATAAATTTAATTCGAAGACAGCAGATAAGTTCTTTGATGTAAAAAGAATTAATAAGTTATTAGAAAGTCATAAATCAGGTAAAAAAGATTGTTATAAAAAGGTTTGGAATATATATACTTTCTTAGTATGGTATGAAGAGTTCTTTGAAGAAGCTTAAAGGCTTCTTTTTTTGGCACTAAAAAAAGTCGATTATTAATCGACTTATTTAGTACCAAATATTCTATCTCCAGCATCTCCAAGACCAGGGACAATATATTTATTTTCATTTAAGTACTCATCGATATGAGCACAATATATTTGAACATCTGGATGTTTTTCTTCAACTTTAACGATTCCTTCTGGAGCAGCTATAATACAAATGAATTTAATCTTTTTAACACCTTTACTTTTTAATAAATCAATTGCATCTAATGCTGAACCACCAGTTGCTAACATAGGATCAAGAATAATAACTTCTCTATTTTCAATACCTTTAGGTACTTTGAAGAAATAATTAACAGGTTCAAATGTTTCTTCATTACGATACATACCAATATGACCTATTTTAGCATTAGGTATTACACTAGTAACACCTTCTAATAAACCCATACCGGCTCTTAAGATAGGAACAAAGGCATATTTATCTTCATTTAATTTACCTGTTTTCATCTTCTTAATTGGGGTTTCTATTTCAACTTCTTCTAATTCAGCATCTTTCATAGCTTCATAACAAAGAAACATACCAATTTCTTTAATTAATTCTCTAAATTCTTTTGTTCCAGTATTTTTATCTCTTAATATAGCTAGTTTATGTTCTATTAAGGGATGATTTAATTCTATAGCTTTCATAATATTCCTCCAGTTTTATTTAATTACTTTTTAGCTTTTTTTGTTGTTGTTTTTTTAGTAGTCTTTTTAGCTGTTTTAGTTTCTTTTACTTCTTTATCTTCTTTAACTACTTTTTTAGTAGTTTTTTTAGGTTCAGGAACTTCAACTTCTTCAGTAGTTTCTTCTACTGGAGTATCTGGGATTACTAAGTTAAGTAAGATACCAAAGACTGCAGCAAGACTCATACCTTTAATAGGGATGTTTAAGTTACCACTAGTTATAGAAATAACAGCTCCTCCTAAACCTAATACTAACATTGTAGAAGCAATTAAAACATTTTTAGGATTTTCAAAATCTACTTTATTAGCCATTAAGACTTTAAGACCATTGATACCAATGAATCCATATAATAATAATGATACACCACCTAATACTGGGTTAGGGATTGAACTTACTAATGCAGTAAATTTACCTAAGAAACCAATAATGATAGCGAAGATAGCAGCAAGACCAATTACCCATACAGATGCAACTTTAGTCATACCAACAACTGAAGTATTTTCACCATATGTAGTATTAGCTGGTCCACCAATTAAACCAGCAACGAATGTTGCAAGACCATCACCAAGTAAAGTTCTATCTAAACCTGGATCTTTAATTAAATCTTTACCAATTATATTACCTAATGCTGTATGGTCACCAATGTGTTCACACATTGTAACTAAAGCAATAGGTGCAATAGTAATTAAAGCAGCAAAATTTAATTCATAATGAACAAATGGTATTTTGAAGGCTGGCATACTAAAGAAGGCAGCTTCTTTAAAACCAGTGAAGTCAACTAGACCAAAACATATAGCAACTATATAACCTGATACAATACCTACTAAGAATGGGATTATTTTTAAGAATCCTTTAGCTCTTGTCATAACTAAAGCTGTTACTAAGAAAGCAACTAAAGCAACAAAGATACCTTTCCATTCCATAGTAGCACCTTCAGCAATACCTATACTTGAAATAGCACTAGGTGCTAAACTAAAACCGATTACCATAATCATTGGACCAATTATTACTGGTGGTAATAATTTATCTAACCAATCTTTACCAACAAACTTGATAATAATGGCAACAATGATATAGATTAGACCAACGGCCATAATACCTGTCATGGCTCCGCCCATGCCACCAACTAAGAAGGCTGCAGCAATAGGTGAGATAAAGGCAAATGAACTACCTAAATAAACAGGTGATCTTCCTTTTGTACATAAAATATAAATTAGTGTTCCAATACCAGATGCAACTAAAGCAACGGGAATAGTTAATACTTCTTCACCAGCAGCAGCGTTAACTAAGATAGGAACTAAAATTGTTGCACCAAACATAGCAAAAACGTGTTGTATAGCTAAAACTATCCATTTGCCAATACTTGGTTTCTCATTGATGTCGATTAACATTTTTTTCTTTTCCATAAACTCCTCCTCTAATGAATGTAGATAAGCAAAATAAAAGAAGATATCCCATAAAGGAAAATCTTCTTAATTAACAAAAATAATTAACTTTAAAAATGAAATAACAAAAGATACGATAGAAACACCAACACGAGAGGTTCTATCTTTAGTAGTAAGTTCAATTATTAAATTTTTAAAACTTAATTCTTTTGTCACTTCTCTACACCCTTTAGAAAATAATAATAT
>CANQOH010000053.1 GCA_947625425.1 uncultured Bacilli bacterium | reverse complement strand
GTTTTTCGTTAACTCAATTATACGACTTGAATTACTTTTTTTATATAGAATTGTTTCACATCAATTGTAACACTACATAAAATAGATAGTTATATCTATTTTTTTCTATTTATGATAAAATTGTTGTATAAAGTAGAGTGATATGTATGAGAGAAAAAAAATATGCCCATATATTAGAGGAATATGAAGAACAATTAAAGAATCTTCAAGAGGAAACTAAAGATGTAGAAGATTCTTTAGATGATGAAGATGTAGAAATCTCTATGACAAGGGAGATTAAATATAAAGATTTACAAGATGTAATAGATAAAGGTGAAGAACCTTCTACTTTAGAAACAACAAGTAAGATAGCGGAATTAAAAGAAGATATTGCGGAAGTAGAAGATATCTTAGAAAATACGGATCATTTAGAAGCTTTAGAAAAAATGAGTAAAGAAGAAACAGAAGAAACTAAAGAAGAAGAGAAAAAAGAAGATAGTAATACTGATGTTAAGATAGAACAAGTTAGTGGTAAATCGGATATGGATGATATTTATTTAACTACTTCTTTTCAACCATTCAAAAAAAGATTTAAAATAACGAGATTAATAAAGAGAGTAATTGTTTTCATACTTGTTTTAGGCTTAATAGGTGGTATAGGTTATTTTGGTGTTTATCCTTTATTAGAAAAATATGTCTTTAATACACCAAAAAGAATATTTGAAAACTCTATAGATTATGTTGTTGATTTAGTTAATAATACTGTTTTAACGGATGACGAAAGCAATGAAGAGATTAAATCTTTCTTATATAATTATAAGATGGATATTAAGACAAATTTAGAGGGTGGAGAATTCTTAAATGATTATGATTATGAATTAAAGCTTGGCTCTGATTTTAAACAAAATTCTTTCATGCTTGATTTATTAATGGTTAAAGATAATAATAAAGTTGGGTTACAAACATATATGAAAGATAAAAAAACATATGTGAAATATTCAACTGATGAAAAATATATGTTATATGAAGAAAATGGGGAAGATGTAGGAACTTGGGAATTAGAAGAAGCAATTAATGGTTTAAATCAAGTTTCACTTGATGATCTTAAATATTATGTAACAGGTGAATTAGAAATATTTAAATCTTTATTAGATGAAAAATATTTAAGTAAAGCAAAAGATGAAATTACAATTGATGGTAAGAGTGTTCAAGTAACAAGAAATACTTTAAAAATAGATCAAGAAACAGCGATTGAAATAGAAAAGAAATTCTATGAGAAATTAAAAGAAGATAAAAAACTATTAGAAATATATGCAACAATGATGGATAGTACTGTTTCAGAAGCTGAAGACTTTATCGATAGTATTGATTATGAAGAAACTTATGATGAAAAATATGATGCCGCAATTAATATCTATACAGTAAAAGGTAATGAATTTGTTGGGGTTGATTATGAAGAAAATGGTTTTAGATTAGCTTATTATTATCGTAATGATTATGAATTTGATTTATACCTTAATTTAACGGAAGATGAAGATTGTAAAGAAGGAGCTGATTGTGTAGCTGATAATAAGGTAGTCTTCCAAATTAGTGGTGAAACAAAAGATGATGTAACGGAAGTAGTAGTTAAATATAATAATAAAAAGATTGCTACTTTAAATGTTAGAGAGTTTACGGATAAAAAGATTGATTTAGATTATGAATTTACTTTTCAAGGATTAAGTTTTGATGGCTTTATTAAAGTTGAAGTAAATGGCGAAAATTCTAATATTGATATGAAGGTTAATTTTAGTGATTTTTATATTGAAGTGATTTGTGATGCTAAGTTAGAATATAATAAAGGTCTTCCTAAAATAGGAGATAATGATTATGTTCCTTATAGTGAAGCAGAAGATGCTAAACGAAGTGAAGTATTTGAAAAGAAATTAGAAGAGATGGGTATCTTAAAAGTACTTGAAGAATTATTTACGGAAGAAGAGGTTACACCAAATAATCCTCCACAACAAAACGTGGTTGATAATACGATATAAAGGATGATTTATTCATCCTTTTTTATATGTTATAATGTTATTGAGGTGAAAATAAGAATTATATTATTGATATAAGTTTTATTAAAATAAAGGAAATAAGAAAGATATAGAGAATAATATAGATAGGAGGAGTAATATGGAAAAAGAAAAAATATTAGAAGTTAAAAATTTAAATAAATACTTTGGTAGTAAACAAGTTTTAAAAGATGTTTCCTTTGAATTAAAAGAAGGGGAAATATTAGGTTTTATAGGTCCTAATGGAGCTGGTAAAACAACAACAATTAAATTAATTTTAGGTTTACAAGCAATAGGTAGTGGAGAAGTTTTAATTAATGGTTTTGATATCGAAAAAGACTTTGAAAAAGCGATTGGTAAAGTTGGAGCAATAGTAGAAAGTCCAGATTTATATATGTATTTATCAGGAAGAAAAAACTTAGAATTAATCGCTAATATGTATAAAGGAGTTACTAAAGAAAGAATTGAAGAAGTAATTAAAATATCTGGTTTAGATAATAGAATTGATGATAAAGTAAGCAAATATAGTTTAGGTATGAGACAAAGACTAGGAATTGCTGCCTCAATAATAAATAAACCAAATATCTTAATTTTAGATGAACCAACTAATGGCTTAGATCCAGAGGGAATTAAAGAGTTAAGAGATTTACTTAAGAAACTAGCTAAAGAAGAAAAGATGGGTATTTTAATATCTAGTCATAACTTAGCTGAGTTAGAAAGTTTCTGTACGGATGTTTGTCTTATTAAAAATGGGGAAGTATTAGTCGAAAATTCTGTTAAAAACTTTAAAAAGACAGATAAGTCTTATTATACAATTGAACTTGATAAGACGACTGGTTTAGATAAAATACTTAATAAAGATGATGAAATATTATCTGAAAATGAAATAAGAGTTTTAAGAGAAAAAGAAGAGTTAGCTTCATTAATTAAAAAATTAGTTGAAAAAGATTATAAGATATATGAAGTTAAATTAATAGAAATGACCTTAGAAGAAGCATTCTTGAAACAGGCAGGAGGTAATATAATTGATTAATTTAGTTAAAAATGAACTTTCTAAAATAGTTCATAAAAAAGGAATTTATATCTTAGCAATTATTACAATTTTATTTACTTTATTATCAGGAGCTATTGTTAAGTTCGCTTTAAATATTGATAGTGTTTTTCTAGAAGATTCAGTTACTAATATGTTAGAAGAAAATTTAAAAAATTATGATTTAGAAGATCCTGAACAACTGGAATATTATGTTGATGATAAAACAACAGTTGATGAAGCAAGATTATTAAAAAAATATGATAAAGATTCTTGGCAATATTATACTATTAGTAGTGTAGGTTATGATTATTTACATAATATAAATGAAGCTAAGTATATAACTAAAGATGATAAAGCTTTGGAAGAAGCACAAAATGTTTATGATGAGTTTATTAAAGAACTTAATGAACATGATTGGCAATATTTTGTTAAAAAGGATTTAGAAGAAGCTAAAGAACAAAAAGCATCTTTAGAAGAAAGTTTAAAAAATGAAGAATTAACTGATAATGAAAGATTAGATTTAACTAGAAGTTTAAATGATGTTAAATATCGCATAGAAGGATATGAATATCGTTTAAAACTTAATGTACCTAATGATGGTAGTAGTAAGTCATCATTAATTGATTCATATGTTGCTAATGCTATTCAATATCAAGGAATGAATAAAGATGAAAGTCAAATATCAGATTATGAAGATTTATTAATGAAAAGAGAAGTTGAAGAATCTTATTATGTAGCAAAATATAAATTAGATAATAATATTGAAGAAACGGATATATTTTCTACTTCGCAAATGTTTTTAAGTGAAACAGTTGCTCCAGTATTATTTGTCATTGTGGCCATTATAATGATTGCTGGTAGTATTGTAGCTGATGAGTTTAATAAAGGAACAATTAAACAATTATTATTAAGACCTTATAAAAGATGGAAGATCTTATTAAGTAAATATATAACAACAATTATTGTCTTCTTATTATTCTTAGTCTTCTATGAAATAGTTACTTATTTAACTTATGGATGTATTTTAGGCTTTGATTCGTATAAAGCACCAATAGTTTTATATAGTTTTACAACGCATGAAGCATTTGAAATGAGTTTATTTACGAATATGTTAATTAACTTACTAAGTATTTTACCAGCTTATTTAATTATTTTAACTTTAACATTCTTTATGGGCGTTTTAACTACTAATGGAACGGTTTCAATAACAGTTGGTTTCTTAGTATTCTTCTTTGGCAATATTTTAAAGCAAATGGCGAGTGTATTTAATGCAAGAATATTAGCTTTTATACCAACGATGTGTTGGAACTTTAATGAATATTTATATGGAGGATTACCAACTTTTAAATATTCTAATTTAGGTATATCAATTGTAGTTTCAATAATAACTTTCTTAATCTTCCTTGTAGGTTCATTTATAGTATTTAAGAAGAAAGATATTAAGAATCAATAAAAAATATCGGTTTAACCGATATTTTTATTTCTTTTTAATTATATCATTTAGATTAAGATTACTGCCTTTAAATGCTTCTAATACTTCAATTGGCACAGCGAAGATAATTGTATTAGATTGATCTGAGGAGATATCGTTAATAGTTGATAAAGTTCTTAAGTGAAGAGCACCAGGTGTTGAAGACATTATATTAGCAGCTTTAGCTAGATTTTCTGAAGCTTCAACTTCACCAGCAGCTTTAGTAATAACAGCTTGTTTTTCTCTTTCGGCTTCAGCTACTTTAGCAATAACACGTTTCATTTCTTCTGGTAATGAAACATCTTTTAATTCAACGTTTTCAACTTTAATACCCCATGGATCAGTAGCTTTATCAATAATACCACATATTTCATTACTTATTTTTTCACGAGCTCCTAATAATTCATCTAATGATACAGCTCCAACAGCATTACGCATTGTTGTTTGCGCTAATTGAGAAACAGCATAGATGAAGTTTTCAACAGCTAAGATAGCTTTAGAAGCTTCAAAAACACTAAAATAAATAACAGCATTAATCTTAACAGAAACATTATCTTTAGTAATTACTTCTTGTTCAGGAACATCTATTACTTTAGTTCTGACATCGACTTTACGATAACTTTGGAAGACTGGTAGAATAATATGCCAACCAGGTAATAAGATTTTACTAAATTTACCACAAGTAAATAAGATACCTCTTTCATATTCATTAATTTGTTTAATAGAACAAAGAAGAATTATACCAATAATAATTAATAAAAAGATAAAAAATTCCATAAGATACTCCTTTCTAAATTTATTTTATCATATAAATATATATTTCTATTAATTTTTTATTATGATATAATATTTAAAGAGTAGGAGTTGGTTATTGTGGCATTTCTTAATATTAAAAAGAAAAATAATAAAAAAAATAATAATCAATATATTAAATCAGTAGATAGTTATAATGGAAATGGTGAGACTTTTGTATATAATTCATATCCAAATAATCAAATGCCTAATCAAATGCCAATGAATTATCAGAATAACCAAATGCCTAATCAAGCACCCATGAATTATCAAAACAATATGAATTATAATCAACCAATGCCAAACCAGATGCCTATGCCTAATCAAGGTGTTAATAATCAACAAGTAAATATGCCTTATAATCAAGGGGCATCAAATCAAAATATGAATAACAATGTTAGTCCACAACCACTTAATAATAATGTTAATGCACCCCAAGTTAATGAAAATGTTATTAAACCACAAGTGAATAATAATGTTATTAAGCCTCAAGTTAATGAAAAAGTTATTAAACCAAAGATAAATAAACAAGATTCACCTAATGAAACTTTAGATATTTTAGAACCAGAAGAAGTTTTAACTGAATCATTAGAAGAATTACCTGTTGAAGAAGAATTACCTGTTGAAGAAAAATTACCTGAATTAGATCCTTTAAATAATGCAAATAATCCAATTCCAGTTAATCCAGTAGCACCAGTAGTTATAAAAGAAGAATTAACGGAAGAAGAGAAGAATGCTAAAGCAAATTTCTTGGCGGTTATTGGGATGATTATTGGTATGATATTTAAACCAGGAACGACAGTTATAGATAGTATTAAAAAATATAGAGATTTCTATAAAGGATCTGTTATTACTTTTTGGATTACAGTTATTACTTTATTGGGAACTTTAGTAGTTAGAATATTATCTGGATCATTTTATCGTAGTTACAATAGTATTACTGGTTCTTATGCGATTAATTTTAACTTTAATAATATTTTATCTTTACAAAATTATGTTCCTTATTTGATAGTAGCTTTAATAGTTTCTTTATTAGCTATATTAGTTGTAGCCTTAGTTTACTATGCTTCATCATTCTTTAATAGTAAGGGAGTACGTTTTGGTTCATATTTAGCAGTAAGTAATGTAGCTATGATACCAATGATAGTTGGTGTTGTAGTATTAAATCCAATTTTATCTATTTTATCTGATTATTTAGGAATAATTGGTATTATTGTACCATTCTTGTATTCTTTAATGTCTTTTATGATAGGTATTGAATATATATTAGAGTTTAAGAATTCTAATTCAAAGATATATTATAATGTCTTTAATTTATCAATTATATTATTTATTATGGTATTAATTGTAATGGGCTTATTTAATTTGAATTTAATATCATTACCATCTTTATTTACATAAAATCGATATTATTATCGATTTTTTTTGACAAAATAAAAAATCTCTTTATAAGAGATCTTATTATTTAAACTGGTGACCCGTACGGGATTTGAACCCATGAATGTATGCGTGAAAGGCATATGTGTTAACCGCTTCACCAACGGGCCAAAATAAATGGTGGGCCTGGGGGGACTTGAACCTCCGACCTCACGCTTATCAGGCGTGCGCTCTAACCAGCTG
>CANQOH010000052.1 GCA_947625425.1 uncultured Bacilli bacterium | reverse complement strand
AGTCAATATAACCGAGCGATAAGTAGTAAAAGACAAGTTGGATCTTCAATTAAACCAATTCTTTATTATGCCGCTTTAGAAAATGGAATGGTTTCTTCTTCGACTTTTTTAAGTGAACCAACTACGTTTATGTTTTCAACTAATCAAGAATATTCACCAGCTAATTATAATGATAAATATGGAAATAAGAATATAACGATGGCAGCAGCTATTGCTTACTCAGATAATATTTATGCCGTTAAAACTCATTTGTTTTTAGGCGAAGATACTTTGGTTAATACAGCACATCGTATGGGAATTAAAGCGGATTTACAAGCTATTCCTTCACTAGCATTAGGAACTTGTGAACTAAGTATGTTAGATTTTGCTAGAGCTTATACGACTTTAGCTAGTGGCGGTTATAAAAGAGATTTAACTTTTATTAACAGAGTTGAAGATATCCAAGGTAATATCTTATATGAAAAGAATGATAAAGCTGATTTAGTATTAAATGAATCTTATGATTATATATTAAATGAAATGATGACTTCAACTTATAATTCAGCTTTTATGGATTACAATACACCGACAGTTATGAGTGTAGCATCTAAGATATCTAGTAAATATGCGATTAAAACTGGTTCATCTGGTACTGATTGTTGGATGGTTGGGTATAACCCTAATGTTTTAATGATGGTATGGAATGGTAATGATGATAATAGTGAACTTAAAGTAGCAGATGGGAAAATTTCAAAAAATATCTGGGTTAATACTGTGGAAAACTTAGATATTGATAAAACGTGGTATGAAAAACCAGCTAATGTGGTTGGAGTTCCATTAAATGCAATTACCGGTGAAGAAACTAAGACAAATAAAAATACCACTATCTTTTATTATGTAAGTGGTAGTGAATATCGTAATACTGATACAGAATCTGTTTTTAAAGAAGTCGCTAAAGATTAAAAAACACATATTTTATTTTATGTGTTTTTTTAATCATCATAATCGAAATATGAATTTTCATTATCATAATCAGTTGATGTATTATTATTTTCAACAACTCTTTGATCTTCTCTGTTAATAGAAACGTCTTTATATGTATTAAAAGATAAAAAGCCAAAGAATGAGGTTAATAAGATAAATAACATTAATAAACTTTGCATTTTAATCCTCCTTTATTATAAAAGTAATTATATCATAAATATTTTATGATAAATATAATTTTTCTTTATTATTTTTCATGCCAAATAGCTTTTACTTCACCATTTGATGTAACTATTAAATTAGCTACGCCACCTACGGCATTTTTGTTTCCGTGAAAAGTACCGTTGATTAACCAAGTATCAGCTTTACAATCATAACTAACATTAAATGGTTTTTCTTTTAAGACATCTTCACCATAAATCTTAACAAACAAATCTTCAGCTATATTTTTAGCTTCTGTTTGATTATTTATTTCATGAGTAAAGATATTATTAGTTTCATTTTCAATATATTCTTTATAATTATCTACTGAAAATGTTTTTATGGCATTACTATTATCTAAATTAAAATATACAATTGATAATACTAACATTAAAATAGAAATAGCATATGCAGTAATTATTGTTTTTCTCATATTTATACCTCTTTTATTATATTGATTATATCATAAAAAAGACAACTTGTTAGTTGTCTTTATGGATTTGCATAGTTATTTGATAATTATTTTCAAAATCTATTTCTTCAACATTAATAAAGAATCCTTGCTCTCCTAATCCTTCGATACAAGAACGAACTGTAGCAATTGCATCTTTTAATTCCGTCTTACCTGGAGTTGCTTGTTTTTGACCGTTAGACATTAATTGATCTACAGCTTTCATTGGATCTACTTCTTGTTGCTCTGGATTATTTATTTCTATTTCAGGTGTATTATCCACAACTGGAGTGAAGAATTTATTATTTGGATTACGATCAAAATCAGTATTTAGTGGAGCTCCATTATATGGATTTATTGAACTATTAAATACAGGTTTTGGTGGTTCTGGTTTTGGTTCTTCTACTGGTAATGGATTAATATTTGAATTATTATTCATATCAACAAATGAATTACCTGGTGTTGGGGAATCAAATACTTCAAATGAATTATCTTTTTCTTCTACAGGTGTCATATTATTAAATGTATTATTCATTAATTCTGTGGAGTTCATAAAATTTGGTTGTGGAGTTGGTTCTAGAGGCATATTATTCATACCAAAATATTTATTTTGTTCTACAGGTGGTTCAACTATATTTTCTGGTGGTACAAAAGTATTTACAGAATTTGGGGTTGCAATATTAAATTCAGGAACTGTAGTTGCTGGAGTATATGGAGTATTATCTGCTATAGGTTCTGGATTTACTGGTGTTGGTATTGAATTAGTTTGAATTGGTGGTTCCTCTAAAGTATCTAAAGATTCTAATTGTTCTGGTGGATTGTTGTTTATACGATTCATTTCGTTTATATCGACAGAATTTGCTTTGATATCTTCAATACTTGGATTAGAAGATACTAGTGGAACTTCACCTGTTCCTTCATCTTCTTCATCATCACTAACTAAATTATTAGCATCTCTTAATTTCTTTAATTCTAAATCTAATTGTCTAACTGTTAAACGTTCATTAATAATACGATGTAACCATTCTCTTTGGGCATTCTTATCTTCTAAAGATAATAATGTACGAGCATGACGTTCTGATATTTTTTCTTCAAGTAATGCTTGTTGTACTTCTTCATCTAAATTTAATAGACGTAATTTATTAGCAATAGCTGGTTGAGATAAACCCATTCTTTTAGCTAGTTGTTCTTGAGTAAGATATCCCTTATCAAGTAAACTTTTATATGAACGAGCTTCCTCAATAGCTGTTAAATCTCTTCTTTGAACATTTTCAACTAGAGCTACTTCAGCTGATTTATTATCATCGATATTTGCTATAACAGCAGGAACTGTAGTAAGTCCAGCTATTTGGGCAGCTTTATATCTTCTTTCACCAGCGATTATTTCATATTTATCGCCTAATTTTCTTAATACTAATGGTTGGATAATTCCATGTTCTCTAATAGAATCAGCAAGTTCTTTTAAACCTTGTTCGTCAAATGAAAGTCTTGGTTGAAATCTATTTGGTATTATATCTTCAATATGTACTTGTAGTACGCCTGATTCTAGATTCATATAATCAGCCCCTTTTATCTAGTCTTTCCTATTATTAATAATACCCTATTTTCTTTTTTATTTCAATGGGTACTTAACTATCTTGTCATATCTTCGTGGATATTCCTTTGGTGTATTAGTTACTTTTTTTATTTTGATAATATTTCGAGTACTTTCTTCATATGGTAAAGAAAATTTAATTATTTCTTCGATGTTACCACCAAGTTTTTTGATGGCATTTAAAGATGAATTTATTTCTTCTTCATTAGATCCTTTTAAAGGAATAAAATAGCCATTTAGTTTAGTTAATGGTAAACATAATTCTGATAATGTAGTCATATTACTTACAGCACGAGCAGTTACTAAGTCGAATGTTTCACGATTTTTAAGACAAAAGTCTTCAGCACGGCCATGATAATAATTTATATTAGTTAAATTTAATTTATTTCCCAATTCTTCTAAAAAACTGATTTTTTTATTATTAGAATCTAATAATGTTACTACAATGTTGGGAAATAATATTTTGATAACCATACCAGGGAATCCGGCACCCGTACCAACATCTATTAAATTATTTATTTTAGTTAAATCAATGGCTTTTACTAAAGTTATTGAATCATAAAAATGTTTTAGATAAATTTGGTCTTCTTCAGTAATGGCTGTTAAGTTAGTATGAGAGTTATATTCAACTAGGAATTTAGCATAAGTATCTAACTTATTTAGTTGGTCTTCAGTTAGATTAATACCTAGTTTGCTTACTTCATTTATAAATTCTTCTTTATTCATCTTTTCCATATTCCTTTTTTAAATAAACTGATAGGATTGATATATCAGCAGGATTTACACCACTAATACGAATTGCTTGGGCGATGGTTTTCGGTCTTACTTCCTTTAGTTTTTGACGAGCTTCAGAAGCAATATTCTTAATCTTATCATAATCAATATCTTTTGGTATTTGTTTCTTTTCTAGTTTTAACATTTTTTCTGCTTCTTTATAAGCTTTAGCAATATATCCTTCATATTTTAAATTGATTTCGATTTGTTCTTTGATTTCTTCTGGATATGGTATTTCAGTTATTTCTTCCAAAAATGACATAGTTATTTCTGGTCTTTTGATTAATTGTTCTAGAGTTATACCATTATTTGGTACTTGATAGTTATTAGCAATAAATTTATTTTTAATTTCATCAGTTAATTTTAATTTAGTATCCTTCATATAATTTAATAATTCATTAATAGATTCTTCTTTTTCTTGTAAACGATTTATTTGTTCGTCATTAATTAAACCTACTTCATAACCATATTTTCTTAAACGTAAATCAGCATTATCACTACGTAGTAATAATCTAAATTCAGCACGTGATGTTAAAAGACGATATGGATCTCTAATACCTTTAGTAATTAAGTCATCAATTAAAACTCCAATATAAGCATCAGATCTTTTTAAGACGAATGGTTCTTTTCCTTCTAATTTTAAGGAAGCATTAATACCAGCCATAAGACCTTGGCAGGCAGCTTCTTCATATCCACTAGTTCCATTTATTTGACCAGCAGTATATAAATTTTCAATGATTTTAGTTTCTAATGAAGCATTTAATTGTGTTGGATAGATAGCATCATATTCGATTGCATAACCATATTTTAAGATTTTAGCATTTTTTAGACCTGGTAAACTATGGACCATTTGTTCTTGGATTTCAGGAGGCATAGAAGTTGAAAACCCTTGAAGATAAATATCATCATAATAACGACTTTCTGGTTCTAAGAATAATTGATGTCTTTCTTTATCAGCAAAGCGAGTTACTTTATCTTCAATTGATGGACAATATCTTGGACCAATACCTTTAATGTCATCTAAAGCACCATACATACTTGATTTATTTAAATTATCTCTGATTATTTGATGAGTTTTTTCCGTTGTATATGTTAAATAACATGGTTCTTGTTCTTCGATTTTATATGATGGTTCTAAATCAAAACTAAATGTATGATATACATCATCACCTGGTTCTAATTTAGTTTTAGAAAAATCAATAGATTTACGATCTATTCTTTGAGGTGTACCTGTTTTTAATCTAATTATATTAAAGCCATATTCTTTTAATTTATCACTTAAGAAGTTAGATGGTTTTTCACCATGTGGACCTTTTCTTGTACGAGTATTTCCCACTAAGATATCAGCTTTTAAATAAGTACCTGTTGTTAGAATAACAGCTTTAGAAGTTATTTTTGTACCATCTTCTAGAATAATTCCCCCTACTTTACCATCTTCAACGATTAAATCTTCAACCATACCTTCTTTAATATCTAAGTATTCTAATTTATTTAAAGTATCTAGCATTTCTTTAGGATATGCTATTTTATCCCCTTGAGCACGTAATGATTGAACGGCAGGTCCTTTAGCACTATTTAGCATTTTAATTTGTAAGTGAGTTTTATCAGCTACTTTACCCATGATACCACCTAAGGCATCTATTTCTCTTACAACAATTCCTTTAGCACTACCGCCAATATGAGGATTACATGGCATATCGGCGATATTTTTTAAGTTGCTGGTTATTAATAAAGTTTTATGTTTCTTTGTAGCGCAGGCATGAGCTGCTTCACAGCCGGCATGTCCCCCACCGACAACAATTATTTCATACATAATTATTCACACCTCTTTTTATTTCCCAAGACAAAATCTACTAAACATTTCATCTAGTAATTCTTCTTCGTAAGTAGTTCCATTAATCATACCTAATTGTTCCCAGATATTTTTGATATCAAGTTCAATCATATCTATTGGACGATTATCTTTTAAACCTTGTTCTATTTCATTAATTGAAGTTAGACATTGTCTTAAGATACTGATACTACGACTGTTACTTAGATATGTTGGATCAGCACTTTCTAATTTATTTAAGTTAAATAATTCAATTATTTTTTCTTTTAAAGTATCTATACCTTGATTATCTTTAATACTCATGTTAATAATACGAGATTTATCAACATCTAGTTTAGTTAAATCTAATTTAGATTCTAAATCACATTTATTTATTATGACTATATATTCTTTTTCTTTTATTTTAGATAGTAATTCTAAGATATCTGGTGTTAATTCTTCATTATTATTTAAAACTAATAGAACTAAATCAGCTTCTTCTATTGTTTTTAAGCTTTTTGAGACACCAATTGATTCTACTTTATCAGCAGTTTTACGAATACCAGCAGTATCTATCATATTTAAAATAATGCCATTAATACTTATTTGACCTTCAACGATATCTCTTGTTGTACCAGCTATATCAGTTACAATAGCTTTGTCTTCTTCTAATAAAGCGTTTAGTAAACTACTTTTACCGACATTAGGTCGACCTACTATAGAAGTTTTAATTCCTTCTTTAATTATTTGACCATTTTTACTTTCTTTTAGTATTTTATTTATTCTTTCTTTTAAAGCAGTTATTTTAGGAATTAATAAATCATTAGTAATAATATCAACATCATCATATTCTGGATAATCAATATTAACATTGATATTAGATATTATTTGAACTAAATCACTACGTAAGTTATTTATTAAATCTGATACTTTGCCAGTTACTGTGTTAGTAGCTAGTTCTCTTTGCGTATCAGTTTTAGCATTAATTAAATCCATTACTCCTTCTGCCTCTAATAAATCAATACGACCATTTAAGAAAGCTCTTTTAGTAAATTCGCCTGGTTCAGCTAAACGACAACCATTAGTAAGTAATAATTCTAATACTTTATTAGTTGAGGCGATACCACCATGAGTATTTATTTCAACGACATTTTCTCTAGTAAAAGTTTTAGGAGCTAGCATAACTGATACTAAGACTTCATCTACTACTTTATTATCTGAAGGATCAATTATTTTACCATAGTTAATAGTATGGGATTCTACTTTAGTTAAGTCTTTACCTTTAAATAATTTATTAACTATTTCTAAAGCTTCATCACCACTAACTCTGATTAT
>CANQOH010000051.1 GCA_947625425.1 uncultured Bacilli bacterium | reverse complement strand
AGAGAAGTTAAGCACTTATACGCCGAAGATAGCACAAGCAAAAATAGGTAGTCGCCAATTTTTTTTTGCCCTTTTTTCCCCTTTTTTTTTAAAAAATTGGGAGAGGAGGGACCTTAAATAATCCTATCTGATGCATATTTTTTTAAAATGTAAATATAATAATATTAGTTAAAAAAATATATTGTTTAGCAAACAAATGTATGATAAAATATTAATATAAAGAAAGGGTAGAGATTATGAAAGGTAGAGTGAAATGGTGGAGTAAAGAAAAAGGCTGCGGTTTTATCGAATATAATAGTCATGAAAGTATATTTGCTCATTTAGATAATACCGCTAAAAAGAATTGTTTACTAGAAGAAAACCAAGAAATTGAATTTAATCTTGAACATCGTAACAATTCTTATTACATAAAATTACTTCCAGAAGAAAATAAGGCTTAAAAAAGTCTTTTTTATTTGCAATTTTTCTATTTTCCATAGTACAAATAAATTTTTCAAAAAGAATTTATTATAAGTGTTATAATAAAACCGAAGGAGAATGCTGTATGTTATATGTTGGATTATTACTAAAAGTCATTCTATTTATTGCTCTATGTCTAAGTGTCACTCTTTTTGTCTTCAGTCTTATTTGTGACCATCGTCATTATACAATTATCAAAATATCATTAATTATTTATCAATTGGTTCTCGGTCTTTCTATCATTTTTGTCTTCGAAAAAGCCGATTCTTTCTTTGAAGAGTTCTTTATTTTATTATCTTTAATCATAAATACGATATCTTTAATTGTTTTTAATATTAAGAATAATAAAATTAGAAAAGATCTTAAGAAAATGATTAGTATTCTTTCTATACCTGCTATCATATGTGGTTTAATCTTTAGTATTAATTATACAGTTACAATAATAAAACGTGCTAACATCGGTTATGATAGTGATCTTCGTGAAGTTATTAACTTAGGTGATTACAATAAAGGTGAAGCTAAAGATTTATTAAATAACCTTTATTATGCTCTACGTAAAGATAAGGATAGTGAAGATTGTTTAAAACTATATGGTATTTGGAAAGATGAAAACAAAGATAACGAATATTTTATTAATGTGTATGTTACTTGTGATAGTATGTATTTTCCACCCAACGCAACAAAAATGGTCGTAAATGATAGAGATGAAACCAAGATAGAACGTATTTATTGGCAATTTAATGACGAAACCGAAATAACTCTTTATGAAAATAAAAAGCAAGTTGAAGATTATAATTATATTTTCTTAAATGCCATGTATTCCGATGAACCAGCTCCAGATTTAAAAAGTAATTTTGAAAATGATATTAAAGGTAAATTAAAATCTCCAAGTTCCGCTAAGTTTACTTATGACAACTTAAGTTATAATTCCTATGACCATCGTTTCTCATTTACTGGTTATGTTGAAAGTGAAAACTCCTATGGTGCCCATAATAAAGAAGAATTTCTTTTAAACATTCTACCTTGTGAAGCAGATACCTGCCGTGGTAACAATTTAAACTACTCTTGGTATTTTACCAATGTTGATACTGATCCAAAGACGAGTATCATCAAATAAAAAAAGCCTTGTAAACCAAGACTTTTTGTTATTTAATGGCGTCCCCAGGCAGAATCGAACTGCCGACCTATCGCTTAGGAGGCGATTGCTCTATCCTACTGAGCTACGAGGACTTAAGTACTGAAATATTATAACATAATTAAAATATAAAAAACAAATTGTATTATTTTAAAAAATTATATATACTAGTAATAGAATAAGAAAAGTGGTTTATATGAAGTTAAAAAAAGTAGGAAAAATAATTATAATTGTTATATTAATTTGTTTAATCTGTGCAGTCGCCAGTCCTTTTGTTATTAAATACTATCATCAATATAAAAATGATAAGTCTTTAAAAACACCAATAGATTCTGTGGTAGTCGAACAACCGGTCCCTAATAAACCAAAAGAAGAAAAAATCAGTATAAGTATTAATGCAATAGGTGATTGTCTTCTTAATCGAGATACCCATTTTAATTATGGTGAACGTGGTTACGATAAAGTATTTGAAGCTAATGGTCCAGATTACTTCCTAGAAAATTTCCGTGAATTATTTTCTAAAGATGATATAACTATCGCCAACTTAGAAACGGCTATTACCGATGCTGATGAAAGTTATCGTGTAAAAAAAGTTTTTAACTTTAAAGCCCCAGCCGAATACTTAAAAATATTAACTGGTTCAAGTATTGATGTTGTTAACATCGCTAATAATCACATCTATGATTATGGTGAAAAAGGTTATCAAGATACTAAAGATAATCTAAATAATGTAAATTTACCATTCTATGGTATTGATAACTATTATATATACGAAATAAAAGGTCTTAGAATAGGTATGGCTGGTTTATATTGTGCGGAAGATGAAGTAGCAGATTGTAAACCAGATACTTTAAAAGCTCTTAATTATTTAAAAAGTCAAAATGTCGATATGATTATTATGACTTATCACTGGGGAATAGAATTAGCCTTCCAACAAAGTAAATCTCAAGAAAGTCTAGCTCATTATGCAATAGATAATGGTGCAGATTTAATTATAGGTCATCATACTCATTGCCTTCAAGGTATTGAATTATATAATGGTAAATATATTGTTTATAGTTTAGGTAACTTTACTTTTGGTGGTCACTGGAATCCAACATACTATGAAACAATGGTCTTCCATACTGATTTAACTTTTACTAATAAAAAATTAACCGAATCTAAAATTGAGGTTATACCTGCTATGTTATCTTCAACTCCTAAACCAATAAATAATTATAAACCTCGTTTAGCGGAAGGTGAAGAAAGACAAAAAATCCTTGATCTAGTTCAAGCTCATAGTAAAAACGTCACTATTAATAAGTGATGTTTTTTATATAAAACTACTTAACACTTTTTAAATACTTAATTCAAACTATCCCATATTTTGTGGTACAATAAAAAAGAAGTGATGTTTATATGAAAGAAGAAAGTAAACCTTTAATATTTAGTATGCTTATTAATTTTATTTGTTCTTCTACTAAATTACTAGTTGGTGTTTATTGTCAAAGTAAATCAATGATAGCTGATGGCTTCCATTCCATATCTGGTTTTATAACCGATATAATTGCTTATTTTGGTACAAAATTAAGTTACAAAAAAGCTAATAAAAAATATCCAGATGGTTTTGGTCGTGTTCAATATATTATCGATTTATTTATTGCTACAGTTATCTTTTTAATGGGTGCATATACTGTTTATAATAGTATTGTTAATCCCTCGCATCCTATTAGTGTCTTGTGGATAATTGTTATTATATTCACAATTATTTTAAAATTAATTAACTCTCGTTTTTTAATGATGAAAGGTTTAAAACACAATAGTCCTATTTTAATCACAACTAGTAAAGAATCAGAAGATGATATGATAACTTCTCTAGGTGTTGTTATTATTATCATTCTTACTCAATTCTCTAATCAAATTGAAATCCTTAAGTATGCCGACACAGTAGGTGGCGTTATCTTAGGTTTATTAATTATCAAAACCGCTGTTGGTTTATATAAAGATAATATTCTATCACTACTAGGTGAAGTAGAAGATAATTATGAAATTGAAACTAAAATAAAATCTATTTTAAATAAATATGATGAAGTAACTTTTAAAGATATGGAATTAGTTCGAAATGGTAATTATTATACTTTAGAGTTATATGTTAATATTTTAAAAAATATTAGAGTTTATAAATTATTAACAATTGAATCAGAGATTAGAAATAAAATTAAGAAATTAAGATATCATATAAAATTTATTGATATTAATTTAAGTCATAAATTAGAAGAAAAGACTACTAAAGAGTAGTTTTTTTAAACTTTTTTTGTTAATATTAGTAATAGAGAATAGAAGGTGGTCTTATGGCAATTTGTTCAAAATGTGGCCAAAAAATAGCTAAAAATACAACTAAATGTCCTTTTTGTCATCAAAAAGTAGTAAATCCTAAACCTTCTAATGACTTTCAATTAAAAAAAGTCCCTTTAAAAGTTAAAAAGACTCATTTATCTAGAAGAAGTTCATCAGTCTTATCATCAAACACTCTTATTATATTTTTTATTATTGCTTTAATTTTAATAAATTTAGTCTTACTAGATAATTATTTAAGTAGTAAAAAGACATCAACTATTCCAGAAGAAACAATTGAAGAACAACAATATATTGAAGTAAGTGAACTAGGTAGTTGGACAGATCAAAATAACAATTTATTTTTCTTTGCCAACGATGATAACTTTTATTGGTATGATTCTTATCTAAACCAAAATGATAATTATTACAAAGGAACATATGATTATAAAAAAGGTTTAGAAGCTTTAGCAGAAATGGGCTATACTGAAGAAGAATTTCATCAAACATTTGGTGATGATTTATCGTTAGACAATGTCTATTCTATAAATTTATTTCCTTCCTTATTAATAAAAAATAAACAAGACATTACATCTACTAAATTAAAAGATAATGAAACATGGTGGTACTTACTAATCATCAAAGATAATGATACAGCTATTGCTTATAATAAAACCCTTGATTTACGTTATAATTTAACAAGATACAATAACAGATAATAAATCTGTTTTTTCTTTAATAGAATATCTTTCTAATATATGATAAAATAAATATATAAATTCATTAATATATTTATAAAGGATGCGATATAATGAAAGACCCAATGTTTTATAAATTGATAAGACCTTTACTTAATGTTTTTATGAAAGTGGTTTTTCATCCGACATATATAGGTTTAGATAATTTACCTAAACAAGGACCTTATGTTTTAAGTGGTAATCATACTAATAATTTTGATAGTGTTTTATTAGTTACATGTACTAAAGATGTTATTCATTTTTTAGCTAAAGACTCTTTACTAAAAGGTTGGAAAAAAGTCATCTTTAAGAATATGGCCATCATTCCTGTTGATCGTTCTATTCACGATAAAGGTGCTTTAAATAATGCTATTGAAGCTTTAAAAGATAATAAAGTAATTGGGATTTTCCCTGAAGGAACTATTAATCGTACTAAAGACATCATCATGCCTTTTAAAATAGGTTCTGTTAAAATGGCTCATGATACTAATTCATATCTTGTTCCATTTGTTATTACTGGTAAGTACAAACCATTTAAAAATAACTTAACTATTGAATTTTTAAAACCATATAAAATAAAATCAGATGATTTAACTAAAGAAAATGAGAAATTAATGCAAATAATTAGTAAAAAATTAGAAGAAAAGAGGAAATAATATGGGAATTTTAGATATGAAGTTTTTTAGCTTTATTGGTTTAAAGAAGAAACCTAAAGCTAAATGGGGTAAATATTATTCTAAACAACAAATGAATTTTGATGTACCTAATATTTCAATTTATAAGTATATTAAAGATAAATCTTTAGAAAATAATTATAAAAATCATATTGCCATTGAATACTTTGGTACTAAAATGACTTATCATGAATTCTATCAAAATATTGATAAAATAGCTCGTTCATTTTTAAGCCAAGGCATTCGTCGTGGTGATGTTGTTACTGTTTTATCAGCTAATATTCCAGAAGCTGTAATGTCTTTCTATGCTCTTAATAAAATAGGGGCTATTGCTAACATGATTCATCCTTTATCAAGTGAAAATGAAATCAAAGAAGCTTTACAAAGATATTCAACAGTTATGTTAGTGGCAATGGATATTACCTATAGTAAGATAAAGAATATTTTAGCTGATACTGAAGTATATAAAACAATCATTATTTCAGCTAGAGATTCAATGTCTACTTTAATGAAAATTGGTTACGAAGTTACGCAAGGTTACAAAGTCGAAAAACCAAAGAAAAGTGAAGATTTTGTCTATTGGAAAGACTTTATCAAATATGGTGAACATTACTCTAAAGATAAAGTTGAAGAAAATACTAAACGTGATACCCCAGCTGTTATTCTTCATAGTGGTGGAAGTACAGGAATACCTAAAGGTATTGTTCTATCAAATGGTAACTTTAATGCTGCTACTATGCAAGCTGAAAGAGCTTTACCAGATTTAGATAAAACAGACATTATTTTAGCTATAATGCCTATCTTCCATGGCTTTGGTTTATCGGTAAGTATTACTGATGCCTTTGCTGTTGGAGCTAAAGTTGTTCTAATACCAACCTTTAAAGCTAGTGAATTTGATAAATTATTAACTAAACATAAACCTAGTGTTTTAGTTGGTGTTCCAACTTTATTTGAAGCCTTAACTACAAATTCTCGTATGGATAAAGTAGATTTATCTAATTTAAAATATGTTATTGCCGGTGGCGATACTTTAAATGCTGAACGTGTTGAAAATATTAATAAATTTTTACATGAACATGGTGCTAATACTAACTTAACTCAAGGTTACGGTATGACTGAAGCTGTTGCGGCAATAACTTTCGATTTAAAATTTGCCTCTCGTCCAGGAACAGTTGGTATTCCATGGCCAGGTACATATGTTACAATTACTAAACCTGGTACTGATGAAGAAGTGCCAATTGGTGAAGAAGGCGAAATATGTATTTGTGGTCCAACTGTTATGTTAGGTTACTATAACAATGAAAAAGAAACTAATGAAGCCTTACATATTCATAAAGATGGCAACGTTTGGTTGCATAGTGGTGATATTGGTTGCATGGATAACGATGGCTTTGTCTCATATAAATCACGTATTAAACGTATGATTGTTACCTCAGGATATAATGTTTATCCATCCCAAATTGAAGAAGTTCTAGAACAACATCCAGCTGTTATGGACTCATCTGTCATTGGTATCCCTCATCCATATAAAGTAGAAGTAGCTAAAGCTTACATCGCTTTAAAACAAGGATATAAAGATACACCTAAATTACGTGAAGAACTATTAGAACTATGTAAGAAAAATCTTGCGGCATATTCTATTCCAAAAGAATTTGAATTTAGAAAAAGTCTACCTAAAACAATGATAGGTAAAGTTGATTTTAGAAAACTACAACAAGAAAATATTGAAAAACGTTTGGAGGAAAAAAATGGCAAAAAAGAAGTTTAAAGGTGAAACTGGTTATAAAATATTAACTCCAATCATGCGTGTTTTATTCCGTTTATACTATAATCCCAAAATTGTAAATAAAGAACTAATTCCTAAAGAAGGCGCTTTACTTATTGCTAGTAATCATAAACATTTATTTGATCAATGTTTAACCATTATGGCTACTAAAAGAGTAATTCACTATATGGCTAAAAAAGAATACTTTGATGGTAAACTAGCTTGGTTCTTTAAAAT
>CANQOH010000050.1 GCA_947625425.1 uncultured Bacilli bacterium | reverse complement strand
CGCTAGACTTAGGATCTAGTTCCTTACGGAGTGGGGGTTCAAGTCCCTTCACCTGCACCATTGATAATTTGTTCGAACTTATTCGAACTTTAATATAGAGAACTTGCTAAAAGTTCTCTTTTATGTTAAGATGAATATGTCAAGGAAACTTGCATAAAATAAAAAAAAGAGGAACATTTGAGTCGCAAGTGAATGTCGCCTCTAAAAATTTAGACTTGACACTCGATCAATGCTGATTGAGTGTCATATTTTTATTGCTATTACCAATAAGGTAAGGAGTAATAAAATGATAGCAACAAGCCGAAGGACTTTTACAATAAAAGTTCTTTTTTTCATCGTATCCCTCCTTTCTTTTTCAAGATTGGAGGCAGACACTCACATCAAATGTTCCTATAAGTATTATACTATAGTTAATACTATGTAACAATCGAACACTGATTAATTTTATTATTTTTTTTATAAGGTATTTTGATATGTTTGGACAAAATACCTAGAGGGGTTAATTATTTTGTCAAAACAAAATATCATGTTATAATTTAAGTGTGATAATATGAACTTATTTGATAAATTATTGGAGGATATATGAAAAATCTTTTATTAAATATTTTACATGATTACCTATTAATATTTCCTGAAGAACAAAAAAGACAAGCATTAGTTTTAGATTATTTGCAAAAATACAACGATGAAGAAATAATAGATTGGAATAATTTTGATGGACATATAGTTGTAGGTGGATTCATTTATGCTAAAAAACAACATAAATTTTTAGTTTTATATCATAGCGATTTAAAAATGTTTTTATATCCTGGAGGTCATATTGATAAAGATGATATTAATCTATTATATGCTGTTAGAAGAGAAATATTAGAAGAGACAGGATTAAAACATTTAGAGCAAGTAAAGTTAACTAAAAATGAATTAATTCCAATAGATATTGATATTCATAAAATTGATTATAATGAAAGATTAAACTTGCCAGAACATTATCATATTGAATTTAGGTATTTATTTACAATAAATAATATTTTAGATATTAAAATTGATCTTGATGAATTATCTGAATATAAATGGATAAATCTTGATGAATTAAGTAATGATCCAAATTTTGGAAAAATAGTAATTAAAATAAGAAAACTTTTATCTAAAAATGAGTAGAATCAAAAGATAGTAAGATAATCGTAGTTAATTTTGTCATTAATACTATGTTAAATATTACCTTGTTAAAACGAGGCTTTTTTATGTCTTAAATAATTAAAATGGTTTACAAATTAAGATTAGTAGTATAATAAAATAAGGTGGTAATAATGAAAAATGTTAATAAAAAAGAAATTGTTAAAATGTTATTAAATCAAGATATTGATAAGGAAAATGAAGAAGAATTATTGGATATGTTAGTTGATAGTCCGATTAGTGTTGATGTTGATAAATTAGATGAAGAAAATATGACGATAGGCGATAAGATTGCGGATAAATTAACAGCTATAGCTGGTAGTTGGAGTTTTATTATTGGTTTTTCACTTTTCTTAATTTTTTGGATTGTATTAAATGGAGTTGTTTTAGTAAATGCTATTGATCCATTTCCTTTTATCTTATTAAATTTATTGTTATCGTGTATTGCAGCTTTACAGGCGCCAATTATTATGATGAGTCAAAATCGTCAAGCGAAAAAAGATAGTTTAAGAAATAAAAACGATTATAAAACAGATTTAAAAACAGAGTTAATTATTGAAGAATTACACGATAAAATGGATGAAATAATTAAACAACAAAAAAATATACAAAAAATGGTGGAAGAGATTAAAAATAAAGAATAATTAGTTTACATTTGAAAGAGTGAAATAGAAAGATTTATAATATTTTCAAATTTACATAGGCTTTAAATAATGTTATCATTATGATAGAGGTGTAGGCTTATGAACGAGGGTAATAACTTTAATTCACAATTTAATAATAACCAAGCAAATAATTCTACACGTCCTGTTACTAATAAGTTTTTTCCAGCAGATTTATTTGATAATGATATAAACCAAGTTAATTCATCTATGACATCTGTTGCGGATAGTGAATTTATCAAGAATACAACGTTGGGAACAGGAAATAATGATATAAATAATGTTAATCGACCTATGAATCCACAATCCCCTGAAGTACTAGATTTGTTTGATGAGGGGGTTGAAACTTTAATGGATGATGTTAATGCAACAACTTATTCAGCTAATATGCCTAATCAAATGAATAATGTTAGTCAGCCATTTAATAATCCTAATATGGGAGTAAATCAGCCTCCTGAACAGAATCAGCAAATGGTTCCAAATGATGGTACTCAAGCTTGGATGGATAGTCAACCTCTTAGTATGGGTGGTTTAGGAGTTAATACAATAGTCGGAGAAGATGCTCCTAAAGAAATTGTCGAAGATAATAAATTTATTCAATCAAGAGATTATAATCCGCAGCCTAATCAAATTAAACCTGTTCAACAAGTAGTTGATAATAGTTCAACAATTTATAATGGTTTTAAAGAACCATTACCTGAGATAGATGAAGTAAAAGTTAATAAAGAATATGTTGGCGAAGCATTTACTAAAATAACAATGGCTCCATTTTCTTTTGTTGGATTGTTATTTGGTGGTTTATACTTAATATATCGTAAGGTATATCTTTTAGGTTTAATTGCTTTAGGCTTTGAATTTGCAATATTCTTTTTAATACCAGTTCCATTTTCTTTTGTTGGATTCTTTGTTTATCGTTTAGTTTTAGCTTTATTAGTTAATCGTCTTTATTTAGGAGATGCTAAAAGTAAAGTTAAACATTTAAGAAAGCATAATCCTAAAAAGAATCAATATGAATTATCAGTTCTAGCTAAGAAAAAAGGTGGAACTAATATGGCTATGGCTTTATTAGTAGGTTTTATTTATATGTCAGTTCTTGTTGGTTTAGGAATAAAATTTAATTGGCAATCAATTTTAAATTTATTACCACAGAATGAAAAACCAGTTGTTAATGAAGATAGTAAAGGGGTTACTGGTTATAATGGTGATTTAACATATGATGATTATGATATTTTAAGTAATTTTAATATTATAATACCAGAAGAGTTTAAAAAAGAAGGTCAGTATTATACTTACGTTTATAGGGTTCCATTACCAGTAGAAGAAGAACCAACTGAAGATAAAGAAACAGATAAAGATAAAGAAACTGAAGTAGATAATAATGAAGAACAAAATACGGAAGAAAATACCGAAGAAAATAATAATACTTCACAAAAACCAAAAGTAAAATATAGTAATAATAAATGTACTTTATCATTTAATGCCGTTAAAGGTTATAAAGATGAAGAAGATTTAATTAAATCAATCGCTTATTATTATACACATAGTGAAGAAGAAGGTGTTTCAAAGACGACTAATAATGGTATTGAATGGCAAGTCTTTGATTCAGATAAAACAAATGAAAAAATATATTTCCGTGTAACAAAGAAAGATGATAAATTATTACTATTTGTTTACAAGATGGAATATGAAGATGAAAATAAAGTATGTGAATCTTATTATAATAATATTTATAATTCAATTTCATCAAAATAGAACTGACTTATTGTCAGTTTTTTAATGTTTAGAAAGTATAGTTATAGTAAAGATAATTTATTAATAAAATATAAAGTGCTATAATTTTAGGGAGGGATTAGTATGAAAACATTAGATGAAGTAAAAGAATATAATACTTTTAGATATAAAAAATATGATATTAGTTATGTAGATAATTTATTAAAGATTTTATTTTATTTTGAAATAGATAATTTAAAATGTTTTAAGC
Organism: uncultured Bacilli bacterium; assembly: GCA_947625425.1. The sequence goes on along the minus strand of CANQOH010000050.1, from coordinate 3,512 downwards.
CAACATTAGAAATACCAATAAGTAATAAGAAGATAGATAAAGATTATGTTAATTATTTAGTTTTTAATATTGGAATGATAGAAGCAATTAGTTATTGGAAATGTACATGTTCATCTAATTTTATAATTGAATGTGGTATTTTAGATCAACAACAGGAAGAATTCTTTAGAAAGATATTTTATTATGGCTTAGGGGAATTCTTTTATGTTAATAAGATTGATTTAAGTTATGAAGACTTTATTCATTTTGATAGTAGAGGAGTTAGTAAAGTAGTTAAAGTAGATTATGAAGGTACTGGAGATATGGTAGCTATTGGGGGTGGTAAAGACTCATGTGTTACTTTAAGTATAGTAAGTAAGGCAACTCCTTTTATTATAAATCCGAAACAAGTAATGTTAGATTGTGCTTATGTAGCGGGATATAAAGATGAAGATATTATTAAAATTAAAAGAACAATAGATAAGAATTTATTAGAATTAAATAGTCAAGGTTTCTTAAATGGTCATACTCCTTTTTCAGCAATGGTAGCTTTCGTCTCTTATTTAACAGCTTATTTAAATAATAAAAAGAATATTATTTTATCTAATGAAGCAAGTGCTAATGAAGCTAATGTTTTGGGAACAAAGATTAATCATCAGTATTCTAAATCTTTTGAATTTGAACAGGATTTTAATAATTATCAAGAAAAGTATTTGGGTAATATAATTAAATATTTTTCATTACTTAGACCTTTAACGGAATATCAAATAGGGATGTTATTTGCGAAATATCCAAAATTTCATCAAGTATTTAAGAGTTGTAATGTCGGTAGTAAAAGTGAACCATGGCATTGGTGTGGTAAGTGTGCAAAATGTTTATTTGTCTTTTCTTTATTAAGTCCATATTTGTATAAAAATGAATTAGTTAAGATTTTTGATAAAGATTTATTTGCAGATGAAGAGTTATTACCAACGTTTAAAGAATTATTAGGTTTTGAAAATGTTAAACCTTTTGATTGTGTGGGAACTTTCGATGAAATAAATTATGCGATATTTAAGACAATTAAGAAATTAGATAGTGAACATTTACCAATCTTACTTGATTATTATAAGAAGAATTATTATCGTGATTTAAGTTCTTTAGATTTAGAACATAGTTGGAATAATCAGCATAATTTAGATGAAGAATATATAAAATTAGTTAGGGATGCGCTAAATGATAGAGAAAATAATTAATAGTTTAAAAGATAAAAAAATAGCTATTTTAGGTTTTGGTCGTGAAGGTAAATCAACATATAAGTTTATTAGAAAATATCTTAAAGATGAAGAAGTAACAATTATTGATCAAGTAGATATTAAAGATAATAATCTTGAAATGTTTAAAGATGATAATAAGGTTTATTTTGTTAGTGGGGATAATTATTTAGATAATTTAGATAAATACGATATTATTATTAAAAGTCCAGGGATATCTCTTAATAAAATAGATATATCTTCGTTTGCTAGTAAGATTAGTTCCCAGATGGAATTATTGTTAAGTGTCGCTAAAGATAAAGTAATAGGGGTTACAGGGACTAAAGGTAAAAGTACGACATCTTCTTTAATATATGAAATATTAAAGAAGAAATATAAAGTTTTGTTAGCAGGTAATATAGGTAAACCAATTTTTGATTTAGATTTAGATGAGGATGTAGATTATTATGTTTTAGAAATGTCTTCTCATCAATTAGAATATTTAGATGTTGCACCAAGAGTAGGAATTATTTTAAATTTATTTCAAGACCACTTAGATCGTGCTTTGTCGGTAGAACATTATCATGAAATAAAAATGCAGATGTTTAAGAAACAAACCGAAAATGATTATAGTATTTATTGTTCATCTAATGATAATTTAAGAAAGAAAGTTAATGAAACGAAGTTAAAAGGTAAATTATTAGCAGTTGATATAACTGGTCAAGATAAAAATGCGTTCATTAAAATGATTGATAATAAAGTTTATTACTATGATAAAGTAGTTTTTGATTGTAATCTTAAAAGAAATATCTTAGGTAATCATAATTTAGAAAATATTATGGTTTGTTTTATGGTAGGTAAGTTATTTGAAATAGAAGATGAAACTATTTTAAAAGTAGTATCTTCCTTTAAGTCTTTACCTTATCGAATGGAATATGTTGGGGAGATTAATGAAGTTAAATACTATGTTGATACTTTAGCAACTATACCAGAAGCAACTGAAGAAGCAATAAAAGCTTTAGATAAGATAGATACTTTAATATTTGGCGGGATGGATAGAGGTATATCTTATGAAGAGTTTGTAACTTTTTTACAAAATTCGCAAATTAATAATTTTATTTGTATGCCAAAAACTGGTTATGATATAGGTCATAAATTAAAAGATAAAAAAGTTTATTATACAGAAATGATTGATGAAGCAGTTAAAGTAGCTAAAGAAGTTACTAAAAAGGGTAGTATTTGTATATTAAGTCCAGCAGCTGCTAGTTATGAGTATTTTAAGAATTATCAAGAAAAAGGGGATCGTTTTAAAGAATTAGTTTTAGAAGAAAAATAGCTAAAATTATTTCAATATTTATAAATTTATAGTATAATTATCTAAGATAAGGTGGTTAGTGTGATGAATGATAAAATTTTACCAAGTCTTAAATTAGTTTTTAAACCTTTAGTAATGTATAGTGGTGAATGGGAATTCGCTGAAGGTTTAAGAGATATAGCACTAATAAAAAAAGATAAAAATCTATATGATGAATTTATTGAAAGATATTATTATTTGCCTTTAGGAGTTATCTTTAAAGAAGATGATTTAACGAGAAGTTTTAAATATGAAATATGTTCGACATTAGGAATTGGTGGTCGTACTTTAAGATTTTCCAAGAAAGCTTTTTTACGTAATATTATATCTAATGTTGATGATGTCGTTGATTCTGGAGACGAAGATGTCTTTAAGAATTTGAAAAAAGCAATTAGAGCTCGTAAAGATATTTATCGTGATGTATATAGATTAGATAAAGAATCTGCTTATTATGAAGATTTATATGAAGAATATCAAAATAGTAATGTAGATATGGAATTTAGAGATTATGTTATCTTATGTAAAAAGAAATTTACAAGATTATTAAATGGATATACAGCTGTCTTAGAATTATTTGATAAATCTTTAGATTTAGATAAATTTATTAGTTGTTTTGACATTAATCAATTATATTTATTTACCATATATTCTATTTTAAAGAATAGTGAGATATATTTTAAGAAACATGGTCGTTTAGATTATGCGGCTGATGCAATTGATACTTATCGTGAATTAGTTAGTGATTTAAGAAAAGAAAATCATGATTATGATGCAGTTATTAAAGTAAATAATAAGATTTATGTAATTGATGATATTCTTAAAGAATATGATGAGTTATTAAGTAAAGTAAAATAGATAGTTATATCTATTTTTGTATCTTTGTAAATGATGTGAAACAAAAAAATTATAAAAATTAATTCAAGATAATTGAGTTAATTTTTTTTGTT
>CANQOH010000049.1 GCA_947625425.1 uncultured Bacilli bacterium | reverse complement strand
AGTTTTATGCTATAATGAAATTGTTACATTTTTTAGGGGTATAGTTCAATGGTAGAACGTCGGTCTCCAAAACCGCTGATGTGGGTTCAACTCCTGCTACCCCTGCCATTTTGAAATTTAAAACCTAGTAGTAAGATACTAGGTTTTTTATAGATTAAATATAATCCTTAATCAACTAATTTTTTTACTAAGAATGCAGCATATAACGGAATTGATTTAATTCTTGTCTCTGAATTATATCCAAAATCCTTTGAACTAATTCTAATCATATAATTTGGATGATATAATTCATCATAAACTTTTAAACTCTTTGATTGTGTATTCTCTCCAGCTTTAACTTCAATTGGTATTATTCCATCATTAGGAGTAGTAATTAAAAAATCAATTTCAGCATCTCTAGTACCTCTCCAATATAATAAATCTATTCCACTTGATTTTAACTGATTTGCAACATAATTCTCAGCAATAATACCACTATATAAATTCATTTCATCTAAAAGAATAGTTTTTATATCGTTATTTAATATTCTATTAAATATACCAACATCTGAATAATACACTTTAAATGTTCCTTCATCCACAAAACCTAATAAGGGTTTCTGTGGTATTTTTATACATTTACTTATTTGTACCATATTACTTGCTTCTAACCAATTAAGTGGTGTAGAATACTCTCTTGATTTAGCATCTGAATCAACAATAGAATATTGAAATTTCTTTGAAGCATTTTGTAATTGAGATGGTAAAGAATTATATATCTTATTTAATTTTAAAGTTTCAACAGCATTTGTAACATGATTATTCATATCATTTTGATAATCGGCAACAATATCATTTAAAACTTCAAGATTATAATAATAGGCATCTTTTACATTAATTAATTCTTTTATACTTTCTGGCATACCACCTGACAATAAATACTTTTTATAATAATCAAGTGCTTTATTATGTAAGATCCCCATAGTTTGATTATAATCAAAGCATTCTTTTATTCTGTTTAATAACATTTCCTCATTAAAAGCAATTAAAAACTCTTCAAAATCCATTGGATACATATACAATCTTGATACCTTACCTACGGGAAAAGGCCTTGTTAACCTTGCTAGTTTTACACCTAATAAAGAACCAGCACAAATAATCCTAACATTACTATGTTTCTCATTAAAATATTTTAATTCAGAAATTAATTCTTCACACTCTTGTATTTCATCTATGAATAAAACACTATCTTCCATATCGAAATCAAAATTTAGTAATAATTTTAAATCTTGATATTTTTTATCTGAATCATCACTAGATTTATATAAATCAATTACTTTTGTATCTTGGAATAAATTTATTTTTTTATAATGTTTAAATTCATTCTTACAAAACTCATTAATTATGTAAGACTTACCACATTGTCTAACCCCCAAAACAATTAAAGGTTTAAATTCTTTTTTCTCTTTCCATTTAAGTAAGTCATTATAAATTTTTCTTTTCATAGAATCACCTCTATATATCCATAATATCATATATTTACACCTTTTTGTACTCACTTTTCGTTGGAATTTACACCTTTTTGTACCCACTTTTTATTAAAATTTACACCTTTTTGTACCCACTTTTAATAAAATTGTTAAAAATAAAGCAATACAAAGTTAACAAAAAAGTAACTAGATAAATTTAAAATTGATCCAAAATATATAGGTGAATAATATAGGAATATAAACATCTTCTCTCCAAAACCGCTATTGTGGGTTCAACTCCAACCACCTCTCCCATTTTTAATCTACAATCCAGTATTATTTTTCCATAAAAAAACTTCTTATGTTAAATAAGAAGTTTTTATTTTGTATATTATTCTTGTTCGTATAGAGCTTCATATGATGGAATACGTACAGTTAATGTATTACCTTTTAAGTCTTTTCCTTGATACTCTTCTATTCTAGAAAGTTTCCAACCTCTAAATACATAGCCAGGTTTTGCAGCAGGAGCAGTCATTGTAATAGAAGTAACGTCTCCACGTCTACCTTCTCTAACAAAGCCTTGTCCACCCTTAAATCCGACACAACGAGATGTATCACATGAGAAATCCGCAAACCAGATAATTCCAGCTCCGTTATTATACATCTTAAGTGTTTCAGCATCTAAATTTACATCTCTTACAACACCAATTGTATCCATTATAGTAGCCGTAGGTGTTGAAGTAATAGCCCAACTTGTAGAAATTATTTGTGCTCTTTCAGCATCAGATAATTTAACTTTTGGTTTATTAGCTTCCTCTTCAGCTTTTTTCTTAGCCTCTTCTGCAGCCTTTTCTTCAGCAGCTTTCTTTTCTGCTTCAGCTTTCTTTAAGCTTTCTTCAGATTCTCTAGCAGCTCTTTCTTGAGCTTCTTTTTCAGCTTGTTCTTTTGCAGCTTTTTCTGCAGCTTCTCTTTCTGCTTTAGCTTTAGCAGCGGCATCTTTTTTCTCTTGTTCTAAAGCTTCTAATTTAGCTTTTTCGGCAGCTTCTGCTCTAGCAGCAGCATCTAATGCCCATTGAGGTAAAGAATTAGCTTGTGATTGACTTGCAGCTTCAGCTTCAGCTTTTCTTTTTGCATCTTCTTCAGCTTTCTTTTTAGCTTCAGCAGCAGCTTTGGCAGCGGCTTCTTCGGCAGCTTTCTTTTCAGCAGCAGCTTTGGCAGCGGCTTCTTCGGCAGCTTTCTGTTCTGCGGCAGCTTTTGCAGCAGCTTCTTCAGCTTTTTTCTTATCTGCAGCTGCTTTGGCAGCGGCTTCATCTGCAGCTTTCTTCTCTGCTTCAGCCTTTTGTTTTTCTACTTCAGCTTTCTTCTTAGCAACTTCAGCAGCTTTCTTTTCATCTTCTGCTTTCTTAGCGGCTTCTTCGGCAGCTTTTAATTTAGCTTCAGCAGCTTTCTTTTCTGCATCAGTTTTAGCATTTTTTAATTCAGCTTCAGCAGCTTTTTCTGCTTTTGCAGCAGCTTGTGCTGCAGCTTGTGCTGATTTTAAATTTTGAGCAGCTTCTTCTTTAGCTTTATCAGCAGCTTTGGCAGCGGCTTCAGCAGCTTTCTTATCTTCTGCTGCTTTTGTTACTGCTTTATCAGCAGCTTTCTTTGATTCTTCAGCTTTAGATACAGCTTCAGTAGCGGCTTCTAATTCTTCATTAGCTTTAGTTTCCTCTTCGGCAGCTGCTTCTACAGCGGCTTCAGCTTCAACTACTGCCTCATCATTTTCTACAGCAACAGCTACTGCATTTTGTGCTTCTAAAACAGAAGTAACCTTTTCAAGTATTTCTTTTTCTGTATAATTCAAAGTCGCTTTACTACCTACCTCATTAGAATAAGTAAAGAAATCTCCTCCCTTATTGAAATTTGTCACAACGGCGTAAGCACTTGCTGCTAATCCAGAAACTAAAAATAATCCAGCAACAGACTTAACTGACAACCTTTTCATATACATTCTCCTTTCAAATAATTTTTTTATACAACTATTATAAATTAATATATGCTAAAAGTAAAGATTTGCTATACTACTATACGTCAATATAAATTTTAGTAAAATAATGTTATAATTATATAAGAGGTTGATACTATGATATTTTTAGATACTTTTGCTGATATAGGCATATATCGAGTATTTTTAATACTAAAATATGCATTAAATATTGTTTTTATTATAGTACCTATAATAGTTATTATAATGGCTACTAAAGATTTATTTATGTTAGTCATTAAACCTGATTCTCCAGGTAAGACAATTCATGATATTGTTTCACGCTTAGTAAGTGGATTAATTATCTTTCTATTACCAACTATCATTGGTTATGCTTTTTCTTTAATTGAATCATATGATGATAGTACTATTTTAAAGTATTATACAAATGCATCAGTCGATAAAATTAAGAGTTTAGAAAAGCAATATGAAGAAGAACAAAAAGCAGCTCAAGCTCAACGTCTTGCTGAAGCTAAAGAAGCTGTTCTGAAAAAGAATCAAGAAGAAGAAAAGCGTCGTGAACAAACTGAAGAATTACGTAAAGAAAACGAAATGAATAACCAAGCAAATGGGACATCAGGCGGAACTTATACTGGCGATTCACAATCTGGTGGTACTTTTGGTTCCGTAACAGTTACAAATGGTGTTTTTAATGTTCCAAATCAAAGAGCTAGATCTGATGCTGATGCTCCTAAACAATCAGGCGAATACGGATTAAATCCTATTTTTTGGGAAAGATTAAGTAAGTTCTTAAGTGCTGCTAAATCACAAGGGTACAACATAACAGTTACTAGTGGATGGCGTTCATATTCTAGTCAATTGAATTTATGGAACAACGATACCCATTCATGCTCAGAAAGACCAAAATGGGTAGCCTGCCCTGGCGGATCAAGACATAATTTTGGTATTGCTGCCGACTTATCATTTAATGGAACAGGTTGTGGCGGATCGTGGGATTGCAACGCAACTGCTAAATGGGCCCATGCCAATGCTGAAAGTTATGGTTTAACATTTAGATTATCTTGGGAAGCATGGCACATTGAACCACTTCAAGTAACCGGTGGATCCTTTGGTGCTTGTAATGTTCCATGTTAGGAGGAAAATATGAAAAAAATATTATTACTATTTTTACTAACAATTCTCTTAACAGGATGTAGTGCTACATATGATATAGAATTTACTGAAGACAAAATAAAAGATGAAATAAGAGTATTTACTGATACTGAAACAGTTAATAATGCTACTCAAGCTACAATTGATAGCTTCAGTAATAAAATACTTGAATGGGAAAGAGGTCATGACCACTATACTAGAGAAGTCTATACAACTGATAAAATAACTGGTTACTTATACAAATATGATTTTAACTATGACGAATACGATGCTATGAGTCAAATTAGAAAATGCTATGAAGACTTTAACTTCACCTACAATGATAAAGAAATAATTTTAACTACAAGTAACAAATTTCTTTGCAAAGACTACTATCAAGATGTTAATAATCTAACAATTAATATTAAAACAGATAAAAAAGTAATTAGTTCAAATGCTGACTCAACAAAAGATAATACCCTTACTTGGAATATAAATAAATCAAATTATCAAAACAAACCATTAAATTTAAAAATAAATCTTCAAGAAACATATGAAAAACCAAAAGATAAAAATGTAGATTTAAAACAAATTTTAATCATAATTCTCTTTATTCTTTTGCTAATTATTTATATAATAAATAAGAAAGATATAAAAAGGAAAGGGAAATAATATATGTTTTATTTTTTAGATACATTAACAGATATAGGAATATTTAGATTGTTTTTAATCTTAAAAATAGCCTTAAATATAATTTTTATTGTAGTTCCTTTAATGTTAATTATATTAGTAATTAAAGATTTAGTTGAGATTGTTTTAAAACCTGATAATAATAAAACTAATCTTAAAAGAATTGCTACAAGAACCATATCTGCTTTAACTATCTTTTTACTCCCAACTATAATCAGTTATGCTTTTACTTTAATAGAAGATTTTGATAGTTCTAAAATAAGTTATTATTATAATAATGCTTCTACTGAAAAAATAGGAGCTTTAAATGTTTTATATAATGAAGAACAAAAAGCTTCTTTAATTCAAAATAGAATCGAAGGACAAGAATTATTATTAAAAAAGCAAATTAAAGAACAACAAGAACGTGATTTCTATAAAAATAATCAAATTTCTGAACCAAGTACTGGTATGGGTCCAAGTAGTACTACTGGTGGTGGAACTCCAAGTGGTGGAACTTCAACCGGAGAATCTAGTGGTGGCGGAAACTCTTCTGGCGGATCTAGCAATACTACCCCAGGAATTAATAGTACTGGCAACTTTAGCAATATAAGTTCAGGAAATGGAACAGTAGATGCTTCATGTGGCAAAAGAGCTCAAACTCAAACATTAACATATAATGGCCAAGAATTAGGTCAAGATGCTAGTATTACTATAAAGAAAGGTGAAACAGCTCGTATTCAAGTAAAAGTTACTGATCGTTGTGGGGAAAATCAATTACTTACTAGAACAACTGCTGATGGACAAAGTGGATGGCGCAATTACTTAAGTGCTTCTTCATATCCGTTTGTAAATCGTAACGATGCTTCTACATTTATTGACTCAGATACTTATGAATGGGTTATAACTGGAAATGAAACAACTAAAGATGAAGTAATACTATCTCAAACTTCTTTCCAAAAAACATCTAATTTTGACGAAATAAAAAGTATGGTAAGACTTCATGTTAACGTAGTTGAATAGGAGTAATTTATGAAAAAAATATTATTATTAATTATTCTTGTTCTTTTATTAACGGGATGCAAAGCCACATATAATATTTCCTTTGATAGTAACGAAATAAATGAATCAATAAAAATATATACTGATAATGCCCTTATAGAAAGTGCTGATCAAGCAACAATTCAAAAAGCTAGTGATGAATTATATAACTTTGAATTTGGATATGATTACTACAAAAGAGAAAAATTCTATGAAGGTAATAATACTGGTTATAATTACACTTATGGTTTTAATTATAGTGATTATAACATGTATACCCAATTACAAAAATGCTATGATGAATTCAATTTTCAAAATGGTGATTATATAACATTAAATACTAGCAATGAATTTACTTGTTTTGATTACTATCCCGAAATAGAAGAAGTAACTATCAATATAACAAGTAAATATGAAATAACTAATTCTAATGCCGATAAAGTAGATAAAAATACTTATACTTGGGTAATAAACAAAGATAATTATAAAAATAAACCACTTAGTATTAGAATTAATAAAAAGAAAGAATATAAAGAGAAAAAATTAACTATTAAAATGATAATAGTATTTGGGATTTTCTTAATATTAATTTTAGCTCTTTTAGTATCAAGAAAACAAAGCAAAAAGGATAATTAATAGATTATCTTTTTTTATAAATAATCATAACCTATAATAGGTGAATATTTATGTTATTAAATTATACTTCTAAAGAATTAGATTTATTAGCTAGAATAATGCGTGCTGAAGCTTTAAATGAAGGAAGTTTAGGTATGTTAATGGTTGGTAATGTTGTAGTTAATCGTGCATTAGCAACTTGTCTTACTTTTTCTGATATTAGAACCATAACTGATGCTATCTACCAACCAAATCAATTTGTTGGAACTAAAAGTTCTTTATTTCAAGGTAGTGCAACTACTACTGAAAAAAATCTAGCTAAAAGAGTTTTAAATGGTGAATATTACCATCCAGCCACCCATGCTCTATGGTTCTATGCCCCAGGAACTAATAAATCATGCAAAAGTACTTGGTATGGTGAAAAACTAGCTGGTTCTTATAAAAATCATTGCTTCTATGTCCCTGAACCAGGAACATGCAAAGAATTGTATTAAAAAAAGTACTATTTCTTAGTACCTTTTTTGTATCTAAATAAAGCTGAAGGACGATGACCTGCTCCTGTTTGAACTCGATCAG
>CANQOH010000048.1 GCA_947625425.1 uncultured Bacilli bacterium | reverse complement strand
ATAGGGAGTTTATTTAGATATGTTCTCTAAGGCAGCCTTAGATACTAATATACCTTTAAGGTAATAAACACATTATAATATTTTATAACGCTGCCAAATACATCGCATAATTAATTATACATAAAATAAAGGAAAAGTCAATAAAATACTAGGTTAAATGCTTTTTAACTAAGCTAACATCTTGACTATTTTCATATGTTACATTATAGAATGCTAATAGGTCTTCAACAGTTAACTCGCCAGCGAATACTTTTTGAATATTAACAATCATTTCATTTCTTACTTCTTCAGAGCCATCTTTGTAAATATCAAATAATCTTAAAGCTTGTAGAGTTCCTGGAATATAAATTGCTTGATCAAAAGCAGTAACATAAAGTGGGGATATTGTTTTATTAGGAAAATTTTTCATACAGTTTATAATATCTAACATATATCTAAAACGGGCTAGTTGAGATTTATTTAGAACATCTTTATTAGAACTTATTTCTAAAGCAAATATTTTTTCAATTAAAATTGATATAACTTCTTTATTAGTATATTCTTGGGTTATTCCTTTTTGACTTTCAATTTGAGTATGAGCAATTTCATGACAATAAGTTCCAGCAGAAATAGTTGAAATATTTTTACCAAGAGTTATTTTATCAAAGATAATTGGTTCTTTTTGTAAAAATTCAGCACTATTAACTAATAAAATACATTTATTTGTATTGCCAATCATAGAATGACCATCAATAAAAGAAACAGGTAATTCAAAAGGATTGATTGTTGAAGTTTTCTTTTGCGATTTATTAAGATAATCTTCAATAGAGTAAATACCTTTTTTAGCTATGTTAGCAATATCTTGTTCGCGACCAGCAAGAATTCTATGAAGTTGAAAATGTTTTTCCATAAAGCTTTTAGCTATAGAAAACACCTCTTTTCTGGTACAAGGTAGTGAAGAAAAATCACTGATTTGTGGAATATCTTGTAGTAATTCAGCAATTTGAGAAATTGTTTGATTAGCTGTAATAGTTACTCCAGGTGAAGAATATCCATATACTTGTAATTTTAGCTTAAATTGAGTATCATTTATATTTGTCATAAGTTTATCCCCTTTTTGATAAGTATTATTGTAATGATAAAAAAGGTATTGTCAAATTTTGGCATAAGAGATATAAAAAATGTTAATTTACAATTTAGTAGACAATTTAAATACAGTAAAATAGCTATAAATTATATATTTTAGTTATAGTTTGTGTTATGATAAGAATGTAAGATTAGAATAGGAGGTATAGCAATGAGTCAAGCAATGTATATCTTAGCTGGAGTTACCTATTATATTATCAGTGTTATTATTATTGTTATAGTTCTTAATCTAATTAATAATAAAGAGAAGAAAAAGTATCAAAAAGAAATTACTTCTTTGGAAAGAGATAAAAACTTAATTATATCTTCTTCTATTTTAAGTGAACTTAATAAAGTAGAAGCTTTAATTAATAATGATAAATTACAAGAGTCTTACGAAGAATGGCAGAAAAGATTTAAAGAAATTAAAGATGTTGAAGTACCTAAATTAACTGATGCTTTATTAGAAATAGAAGAATGTTTTAATGAAAAAGATTATAAATCATTAAATGATAAGATAGCTAAAGCAGAGTTAGAGATATTCTATGTTAAAAGTAAAGCTAACTTTTTATTAGATGAAATTAAAGAAATAACTTTATCGGAAGAAAGAAATAGAGAAACAATTACAAAGTTAAAAGCTAAATATCGTGAAATAATAGCTAAATATAATAATAGTAAGAATGATTATAAAGAAGTTAGTGGTCCTTTAGAATTACAATTTGAAAATGTTGATAAGTTATTTGCGGCTTTTGAAGTAGCGATGGAAGCTAATCGTTATGAAGAAGTAGGTAAGATTGTTAAAGGTATAGATGACTTGGTTGGTAATTTAGGAATCGTTATTGATGAAGCACCAACTATTATTATCATGGGAAGAAATTTAATTCCTAACAAAATGAAAGATGTTAAAAATATTGCTGAACGAATGACAAATGAAGGCTATAATTTAGATTATTTAAATTTAAATTATAATATTGAAGAAACAGAAAAGAAGTTACAAGATATCTTTGCTAAATTAAATGTTTTAAATGTTGAAGATTCAATATTAGAACTTAAGACCTTACTTGAATATTTTGATAATGTATATAATGATTTTGATAAAGAAAAACAAGCAAGGAAGATCTTTGAAGAATATATTAGAAAAATATTAGTTAAAGCTAATAAATTAGAAAAGATAAATAATGGCTTATATAAGAAACTAGATGTTATTAAATACAGTTTTGATTTAACTGATGATGATGTTAAAGTTATTGAAGTAATTAAAGAAGAATTAATTGCAATTAAGAAAGATTATAATGAAATAGTTGATGCTCATCGTAATAAATCTTTCTCTTATACAAGATTAGGTAAAGAGATGGAAAATCTTAATATAAGACTTTCTAAAGTAGAAGAAAAATTAGATTATGCGTTAAAGAATCTTGGTAATTTAGAAGAAGATGAACAAAGAGCTCATGAACAGTTAGATGAGATTAAAGAAATATTAACGAAAGCGAAGAAAAGAATTAATAGTTATAAATTACCAATTGTACCTAATGATTATTATGTTCAATTAAGTGAAGCTAATGTAGCGATTAAAGAAATGGTTAAAGAAATGAATATGAAACCAGTTTCAATTAAAACACTTAATATAAGAGTAGATACAGCGCGTGATTTAGTTTTAAAATTATATAATACTTCTTCAGAAGTAGTTAAGACAGCAGCGATGGTGGAAACAGCAATTGTTTATGGGAATAGATATCGTCCAGTTAATAAAAATTTGGATGTGGAAATGAGTAAAGCTGAAGATTTATTTTATCAAGGGGAATTTAAAAAAGCTTTAGAAAAAACAATTAGAGCTATAGATGCTATTGAACCAGGAATAAAAGAAAAATTATTAGATTCAATTAAAAGATAGTTAAACTATCTTTTTTCTTGTCTTGATTTAAAATAGTGATTACTCTATAATGATGATAGGTGATTAGAAATGATTTATTTAGATTACTCAGCAACGACACCAGTTTTAGCAGAAGTCCTAGAAAGTTATAATAAAGCAACAAGAGATTATATGGGCAATGTTAATTCAATTCATGCTTTGGGAGTTAAATCAAAAGTTTTATATAATAGTGCAACTAAACAAATATGTGATTTGTTTGATATAAAAGAAGATGAGTTAATTTATACTAGTGGAGCAACAGAAAGTAATAATATGGCTTTAAAAGGTGTAGCTTTAGCTTATCAAAATAGAGGTAAACATATTATTGTTTCTAAATTAGAACATCCATCTATTTATAAAATATGTGAATTTTTAGAAACACAAGGTTTTGAAATAGATTATGTTGAAAATGATAATGAAGGTTTAATTGATTTTGATGATTTAAAGAAAAAGATTAGACCTGATACTATATTAGTTAGTGTTTGTGCAGTTAATAGTGAAGTAGGAATAAGACAACCACTTAAGACAATTAAAATGATTATTAAGAAAGAAAATTCTGAAACAATATTTCATAGTGATATAACACAAGCAGTAGGTAAAGTAGCAGTTAATTTACATGATGTAGATCTAGCTTCAATGAGTGGGCATAAGATATTTGGGCCTAAAGGAATAGGTTTCTTATATAAAAGTAGTAAAGTAAGATTAATTCCTTTAATACATGGTTCTGGTAAAGTAAATGATTTAAGAGCAGGAACACCAATGCTTCCTTTAGTAGTAGCTTTATCTAAAGCAATTAGAATAGCTTTGAAAGATTTAGAAAAAAAAGAAGAAAAGATTACAAAGTTAAATGAAAGAATATGTGATAATCTAAGTAAATATGATGGAGTAGTTATTAACAAGACCAAGTATTCAATTCCTCATATTTTAAATATTAGTTTAGTTAATATAAGACCAGAAACATTTATTCATGCGATGGAAGATGAAGAAATATATTTAAGTACTAATACAGCTTGTTCTTCTGGGGATTTAAGTAGTTCAGTAATGGCAATATATAATGATAAAGCAAGAGCTACTTCAACGATTAGAATTAGTTTAAGTTATGTAACAACTAATGAAGAAATAAGTAAGTTTTTAAATATCTTTAAGAGTAAGTATCAAGAATTAAATACTTTAGTCAAATTAAAATAAAGAATATTGCTATTCTTTATTTTTTTGTTAATCTAGATGATATATCTAATAATGGATCAATTAAAGTATCAATGAAGTAATCATCTTCAGCAGGAATAAAACGATTAATAATAATATCTTCTAAATATGAAATAATATCTTTAGTTAAGTGATATTGCATTTGTAATCTAATTAAATCATCTTCTAAAGTATTAGGATTAGGATACATAAATAATTTATTTAATAAAGAACCAATTAACATAGCTAGTAAAAGACATTTATCATTAAGCATTAGATTAGGAGCTGTTGCTTCTTTAGGATTACGATTGAAGTATGATAAATCAAAGAAAGCATTAGGGTTACTTTTACTAGTATATTCACCTTTATAGAAGGAATGATCAAAATCAATGAAGATTGGTTCACCATTTTCATTAATTAAATAATTACTAAATTTAATATCAAAAGGATATAATTCTTGTTCATGAGCTTTTTGTAAATCACTTAGTAAGGTTTTAAATAACTTTAATATTTCTTGAGGATTCATTTTAGTAACAACTTCATGTAATGGTTTACTATTTTTTATAAATGGGGAGATTAAAAAATAATAAGTATAAAATTCATCAATACATAAACGATAATGAGTATTAAAATGTTCTAAATGAAAATCTTTTAATTCTAGTAAGGGTTTAACATTAACATCAGTAATAAATACTCTTTTGATGAATGTTTTATCACCAAGAACAATTAAATCTTGTATATCTTGAAAATAATAGGCATAATCCCATGGAATATCGGGCATTATTGGAATATCTGACATAAAAATCCCCCTTAGAGATATTGATGATACCATAAAAAGAATAAAATTACTAGATATAAAAGATATTATTTGCTAATTAAATTAGTTATGGTATACTTTATTTTAGTTTTAGGGGTGATTCTATGGAAAAGTTAATAATGGTTAAATATGGTGAATTATCAACTAAAAAAGCTAATATTAATTTATTCTTAAATCAATTAAAGAAAAATATTTCTTTTGCTTTACAAGATATGGATGTTTTAATTAAGTTTGATAAAGGAAGAATGTTTATTACTTTAAATAAAGATAATTTTGATGAAGTATGTAAAGCTTTAAAGAATGTTTTTGGAATTCATGAATATGATATTGCTTATAAATTACAAGATAAAGATTTTGATGAAATAAGTAAGACAGTATTAGATTTAGTTAAAGATAAAGAATTTAAGACTTTTAAAGTATTAACTAAAAGAAGTGATAAGACTTATCCAATAGAAAGTATGGAGTTTAGTCGTAAGATAGGTGGAGTTTTACTTAAGAATATTTCAGATATCAAAGTAGATGTTCATAATCCAGAATTACTTGTTAATATTGAAATAAGAATAGATGGTGTTTATATTTATTTTAATAGTGAAAAGGGAATTGGGGGATATCCAGTAGGTGTTTTAGGTAAAGGATTATTAATGCTTAGTGGAGGTATTGATTCACCAGTAGCTGGTTATTTAGCTATTAAAAGAGGGGTTAAGTTAGAAGCTTTATATTTTGAAAGTCCACCGCATACAAGTTTAGAAGCTAAAAATAAAGTCTTAGAATTAGCACGTAAGTTAGCTTTATATAATAATGATATTAAAGTCCATATTATTAATTTTACAGAAATACAACAAGCAATATTACAAAATTGTCCACATGAATATTTAATTACAATAATGCGAAGAATGATGTATCGTATTAGTGAAATAATAGCTAGAAATAATCGTGCTAAAGTAATAGTTAATGGTGAAAGTATTGGTCAGGTAGCTAGTCAGACTTTAACAAGTATGAATGTTATTAATGAAGTAGTTAGAATACCAGTTATAAGACCAGTAGCTTGTTTTGATAAATTAGAAATAATTGATTTAGCGAAAAAGATTGATACTTATGAAACAAGTATTTTACCATTTGAAGATTGTTGTACGATATTTGTTCCAGATCATCCAGTTATAAATCCAGAATTTGAAAAAGCAAGAGAATACGAAAAATTAATACCTTATGAAGAAATGATATATAAAGCTATTAAAGGACATGAAGTAATTAAAGTATCAGTTAAAGAAGAAAAAGAAGATTTTGCAGATTTATTATAAAACTTTTCTTTTTTTTAGTTTTAGTATATAATATGGAACGCTTAGGGGGATTATTATGGATTATGAAGTAATTAATGCAGCTATTATAGATATTATTTCATTAGTTAATTATGCTAATAGAGATGATCGATATAGTGAAGAATTAGCTTCTGAATTAGTTGTGGCTTTATTAGGTTATTATTTAGTATTTGGTCCTCTTTTATTTAAACAAATAAATGAATTGTTAGAACAATTACATATTCATCGTTATGATGAAGATAAAGATTATTTTGATACTATAGAAAAGATAAATGCACAAGCAGAAAAATTAGATGTGTCACCAGTTATGATAGGTGAATATATTTATGGAGATCAAAAACAAGTCAAAGGTGTAATTCCCCATATTTTAATACCTAAAAATAATTCATTTACAGAAATAGATAATATGATACATGAGTTATCACATGCTTTACAACTTACATGCTCTAAAGTATTAAGAGAAGATGAAGAGGAATTTGTCTATCAACAAGGTTTTTCTAAAGTAACAATGGTTAAAGAAGATAATTCAACTTTGATAGAAAATGGGGCTTTTTCTGAATTTATAACTGTTTGTATAGAAAATAGAATTGTTAATGCTTTACTTAGTTTAGATTTAGATAAAGTAGATAATAGTTTTATAAAAAGTATTTTAGGTGAATTTAAAAGATTAAAAGGACGTAATGTATTAACTGATTCATATTCAACTTTTCAAGCTGTAGGTAAAGACTTAATGGATAATGATACCTTTTTTGCTTTAATAAAGAAATATTATTATAGTAATGAATGTGAGATATTTGAAGAAGAATTTGACTCATATACAGAAGAAGTAAAATTAAAAAACATTATGGGCTTAGTTAGAAGTATAGATAATGATAATTTCTATAATATGATGTTAGCGATAGAAACGATGAATAAGAAAATAAGGCTTTTTAATAAAGCAACGAATTATGTACCAAGTAGTTCTTTAGTCTTAATAGTATAAAAAAACTATAAAAGTTAATAATAGTAATAGGTGATATTAATGCGTAGAAGAAGTTTTGATTACTATTATAAAACTTGTGATTTGGAAAAGATGAGTTCTTTAGATAAAAAGAGATATGAAATACTTAATGAATTTGGCTATAATATAGATTCTAATAAAAAAAGAATTGATGATTTAGAAATGAAAATTAAAAGACATAGAAATTCAGAAAGTCG
>CANQOH010000047.1 GCA_947625425.1 uncultured Bacilli bacterium | reverse complement strand
GCATCAGTCATAATAATAATTTTGTCATATCTTAATTTAGATAAATCAAATTCATCACCAATACCAGTACCAAATGCTGTAATAATTGTTCTTATTTCTTCATTATTTAAAGCTCTATCTAATCTAGCTTTTTCAACATTTAAAATTTTACCTCTTAAAGGAAGGATTGCTTGCGTCATACTATTACGACCTTTAATAGCTGAACCACCAGCTGAATCTCCCTCGACGATAAATATTTCACATTCAGATGGATCTTTACTCTTACAATCAGATAATTTTCCATAGAAATTAGTAATATCTAAATCACCTTTACGACGAGTTAATTCTCTCGCTTTTTTCGCAGCTAATCTAGCTCTTGAAGCAGTCATTGACTTTTCAATTATTAATCTAGCTTCTTCAGGATTTTCAAGTAAGAATCTTTCTAATCCTTCACTAAATACATCATCAGCAATCTTTCTAACTTCAGCATTACCTAGTTTAGTCTTTGTTTGACCTTCAAACTGTGGATCAGGATGTTTACAAGAAATAATCATTGTTAAACCTTCTCTGACATCATCACCAGTTAAAGGATCATCATTATCTTTTAATAACTTAGCATTCTTAGCATAGTTATTAATAATTCTTGTTAAAGCTCTCTTAACTCCATCTTCGTGAGTACCACCTTCATGAGTACTAATATTATTAGTAAAAGAATATAAACAAGAATTATAATCTTCATTATATTGGAAAGCTACCTCAATTGAAATATTATCTTCCTGTCCTTCAACATAAACAACATTTTCATGAATTACTTTTTTATTTTTATTTAATTTCTTAACAAATTCAATAATTCCACCACTATATACAAATTCTTGTTTCTTTTCATCTTCTCTTAAATCTTCTAAGATAATTCTTAATCCTTTATTTAAGAAAGCTAATTCTTCTAATCTTGTAGCTAGTGTTTCATAATCATAAACAGTTGTTTCTTTAAAGATTGTTGGATCTGCTTTAAAAGTAACTGTTGTACCAGTTCTATCAGGATCACAATCTTCTATAACTTTTAATGGTTCAACAGGATGTCCACCATTCTCAAATCTTTGAAAATATACATGACCATCTCGATAAACTCTAACTTCCAACCAAGCAGATAAAGCATTAACTACTGAAGCACCTACACCATGTAAGCCTCCAGATACTTTATATCCGCCACCACCGAATTTACCTCCAGCATGTAATACTGTAAAAATAGTTTCAATTGTTGATAACCCAGTCTTAGCATTCATACCAGTTGGCATTCCACGACCATCATCTTTAACTGTAATAATATTACCTTTTTCAATTATTACTTCAATATCATCGCAATAACCAGCTAATGCTTCATCAACAGCATTATCAACTATTTCCCAAACTAAATGGTGAAGTCCTCTTTCACTAGTGGTACCAATATACATACCGGGTCTCTTACGTACAGCTTCTAACCCTTCTAGAACTTGAATATCACTATCATTATATTCTTCCTTCATATATTAATCCTCCCTCACAACACCATCATTTATCTCAAACAACTTACTTCTTTGTAAAATATCAATATTTATTTTATCAATCTCAGTCGTTGTTATAAATGTCTGAACATTTTCATTTATTAATGACAAAATATTATTTATTTTAAACCTATCTAATTCACTAAATAAGTCATCTAATATTAAAATAGGATAATCATTCCTAATTTGATAAAAAATCTCTAATTCAGCCATTTTATAAGCTATAATAGCATTTTTTTGTTGTCCTTCAGATCCATAATCTCTAATATTAAATCCCATAAACTTAAATTTAATATCATCATGATGAACTCCAAAAGTCGTTTTACCTAAGATAATATCTCTATTTAAACTTTCTTTATATTTCTTTAGGATTTTTTCTTTATCAAAATTATTAAAATCAGAAACATATTCTAAGGTTAAATCAGAAATATCACATATTTTTTTATAAAACTCCCCTATTTTATCATTTAATAAATCAATATATTTTTTTCTTGATAAATAAATTTTTTCACCTAAATCAATTAATTTATTTGTTAATATTTCTAAATATTCACTTGAAGTATTAGCATTAATATTCATTGATTTTAAATAAGTATTTCTTTGTTTTAATAGTTTATTATAATTATTTAAATTTTTCAGATAACTATTATTTATTTGTGAAATTTCTAAATTAATAGCTTTTCTTCTTACACTAGGTGAATCCTTTATAAATCTTAAATCATCAGGATTAAAGAGTACAACACTAACTTTAGATATATAATCACTTAACTTATCTACTTTAGTATTATTTATTTTTACTTTTTTTCCACCATCTTTGATTATTATTTTATAATCATTAGTATATTTATCCGTAATTGTCCCTTCTACTCGACAAACATCTTTGTTGTTCATAATTAGTACTTTATCAACAGAACCCCTAAAAGACTTTGTAAGTGCAAGCACATAAATACTTTCTATTAAATTAGTCTTACCAGAACCATTAATACCATATATAATGTTATAACTAGGTGCAAAACTAATTTCCATTTTTTCATAATTTCTAAAATTTAATAATCTCAAATGTTGTATCTTCATTTTTTAGCCTCTTTTACGACCATAGATTAACAAAAGTATTTTTTGAGTACTCCCATACCTCAAATAAATTATAACACAAAAAGCTACCTTTTAGTAGCTTTTTAATCATTTTTTCTCAATTTTTCGCATTTGTAATGTATCTTTTAATCTCGAACATCTATATAATTGATTATCTATTATTGCTGAAGATACATCTACAAGTAACTTTTTACCATTTTTTAGTTCAATAATCGTCTTATCTTTAAACTTATCAGGTTTATAAATATGTTCATAAGATAACCAAGAACATTCTTTATTTTTAGGTGATAAAGTAGGAAAAAATATCAAATCAAATGTTTCTTCTATTATAACTGGTACTTTATGAGTAAAACCAACTAATTTAGAAGTCCCTATTTGACGACCTTCAAGTGAACTACCAAAATATTCACAACTTTCTTCTACTATTTTTAAAACTGGTTTATCAACAGTAAAAGAATCTTCTACTTCATACACTACCGTATGATGATCATCTTTTGGTATTAAAGCTACTGTATTCTTATTAATTTCATAAGAATCCATCTCAAAACCTCCCTCTTTCCAAAATTTACCAACCTTATAAACTATTATAATGTCGAATTTTGTCACATTATGTCGATTTTTGTAAAAAAATTAAAAATCTATTAAAAAAATCACTTTATTTTACAAAAGTGATTATTTATTTTATTAATTAAAATGTTTTAATAGGTAAAATTAATTGAATTAATGATTCATCAGATACTGACTTAATAACAATTGGTTTAACTTCCCCATTAAGTAATATTAGTATTTCTTCATCTTTCATTGTTTTTAAAGCATCTAACATATATTTAGCACTAAATGAAATATCTATACTTGCATCAGCTGCTGTTTCTATATCAAGAGTTTCTTCTACTTTACCAATTTCAGAAGCATAAGAGTTAATAATCATTTGATTACCTTTAATTCTCATCTTTACTATATTTTTATCTTTATTTTGTGTAAGTAAAGCAGCTCTATCTATTGCATTATAATAATTATCTAATTTTGTATTAACAATTATTGAGAAATCATTAGGTATTAAATTAGACGTATTAGGATATGTTCCAGAAAGAAGATTACTTTGAAATATTATATTTTTATATTTAAATAATACTTTATTAGTAAAGACATGCATTTCTACATCTTCATCTTCATTAATTATTTTATCTAATTCCATAATATTTTTACCAGGAATTACAATATTAATTTCTTCTTCACTAGGAACATCTAAAGTTATATTCTTTTTAGCAAGACGATAAGAGTCAGTAGCAATACATTCAAGTAAGTCCCCTACTATTTTAAAGTTAAGTCCAGTAAGTAAAGGTCTTAATTCTTGAGTAGATATTGCAAAAGCCGTTTGACTTATAATAGTTTTAAATATACTACCCTTAATAACTATTGGTTTATCAACTTCTTCTAATTTTAAACTAGGATATTCTTTTGGATCTAAACAATTTAAATCATATTGACTATTATCAGATGATATCTTTATTTTAAGACCATCCATTAATTCAAAGTTAACTAAATCAGAAGGTAATTTTCTTATTATATCTAATATATATTTACTTTGAATTATTATAGATCCTTCTTTTTCTATATTAGTAATAGCTTTCTTTTCGATAAATGCTCTTATTGTTAATTCACTATCGCTAGCTGTTAAAAACAATCCTTCATCATTTAATTCAAACTTAACTCCATTTAATATCGGAATAATATTCTTAGTTGAAATAGCTTTAACAACATTCGATAAATTTTCTAATAAAATATTTTTTTCGATTGTAAATTTCATTCATTTTCCTTCTTTCTTATTTATTTTATAAAGTTTTATTATTATTATAACGTTGATAATGTGAATAACTATTTTCTTACCCACAATTATCTACAAAAAATACTATTTTTTAACTGTTAATAATTATTATTTTAATAACAATTAATTAACATAATCATAATTTAGATTTAATTTCATTAATAATTTCTTTTAATTGACTATTATTTTTTAAATCTTCTTCTATTGTATTAACAGCATGTATTACTGTTGAATGATCTTTTCCTCCAAATTCTAAACCAATTCTAGGAAATGATTGATCTGTCATCATTCTACATAAATACATAGCAAGCATTCTCGCATAAGCTATATCTTTACTTCTTTTCTTTCCTTTTAGTACTTCAACCGTAATATTGTAGTAATCAGCTACCGCTTTTTGAATACTAACAATATCATTAGTCATATAAGGATTTTTTGTTAAATAATCTTTTAGTGCTTCGTTTGTAAATTCTAAATCTAATTTATTAGGTACAAAGATTGCTGTATAAGCTACTAACCTATTTATTACACCTTCAATACTTCTTACATCAGTATCACAATTATTAGCTATAAATTCAACAGCTTCATCCGTAATTTTATTAGCTAAATTAGGTATTCTATTAATTTTATCTTTAATAATACGACATCTTAAATCAAAATCAGGTGGATAAATATCAACAGGTAATCCCCACGCAAATCTACTTCTTAGACGATCTTCAAGTAATTTTAAATCATCAGGAGATCTATCTGAACTAATAATAATTTGTTTATTATTATCATGTAGATAATTAAAAGTATGAAAGAATTCTTCCTGTGTTTTCTTTGCATCAACTAGATATTGAATATCATCAATTATCAATACATCAACATTACGATATTTATTTTTAAATTTATTAAAGTATTCTTTATTATCACTACTATCACTACCAGTATAGTCTTTTCTAAAATCATCACTAGTAGTATAAAGTACCTTAAGTTCTTTATGATGTTCTGTAATATAATTACCAATAGCATGCATTAAATGTGTTTTTCCAATACCACTTTTTCCGTATATAAATAATGGATTGAATTGAACTCCAGGATTCTCAGCTACAGCAAAAGCTGCAGTTCTAGCAAACTTGTTCGTATCCCCTACCACAAAATTATCAAAATTTAAATTCGGTTTTAAATTAGTTTCAAAAGGAGTATCATCATTGTGAATATCTATTTGTTCATCAAGAACCTCATTAATTAATTCTGTAGTTGGAACTTCAATTTCTTCTTCCAATAAACATTCTATATCCCTTTTTACCCCTGTAATTTTAGAAAAAGCCTCATCCATTAAATCATAATAATTTGATAATAAAAATTTCTTGTGTAAAGGCATTGGTACTTGTAATACTATCTTCGAATCAGTAATCTCATGTAATTTAGTATCTCTAAACCATGTACTAAAAGATACTGGGTTAAGTTTTTCTTTAATAATATCTAAAAACTGTGCCCAGATCTCTTCTGAGTTCAATCCCATCACCCCACTTTGCCATTTATGTACAAATATTTTAACTCAACCTGTGGAAAAATAAAAGTAATATTTTCAAAATTTTTTCCATCAACAGACATATAAACAAAGTTATCTACAAAAATCGACAATAAATACCTAAGATAAAGGTATTTATTCACATTATCCACAAATTTTAAATAAACATGTGAAAAAAGTTATTCACATATTCACAGGTAATTGTGAATAATGTATAATTTATGCCAAAATGAAACTCTTACCCGATATTTCTTGACTTTTTTAAAATCTTAATATTATAATAAGGGAGCTTATTTAGATGTGGAGGTGTAATACATGAAAAGAACTTATCAACCAAATAATAGAAAAAGAGCTAAAAAACATGGATTCTTTACTAGAAAAGAAAGTAATATTCTAAATTCAAGAAGAAAAAAGGGACGTAAAAAAGTCGTAGTTAAATAAGCCACTATTATAAGTGGTTTTTTATGTATTAAAAGGGATGAAAGAATATGAAAAGGGCTGAAACTATTAAAGACCAAAAATTATTCAATAATATAATAAAGAATGGAAATTATATAAAAAATCCATATTTTGTCATTTATAGTTCTAAAAAAGAAGAACCAGAAATAAATTTTGGTATCGCCATTAGTAATAAAGTTGGAAAAGCACATATAAGAAATAAATTAAAAAGACAAGTTAGATCTATTATAGATAATAACAGAAACTTATTTAAAAATAACAACAATTATATTATAATGATAAGAAGGAGCTGTTCTGAAGCAAAATATTATGAATTAGAACAAGCTTTAATAGATTTATTAAATAAACAAAGGTGATACAGTGAAAAAGAAAACAAAAATATTTATTATTGCATTATTATTAATTTTAATAACTGGATGTACGCAAACTTTAAAAGATGGCAAAGAAGCTGTAACTAATGAAAAAACTGGTCAAACATTAACATCTAACATATTATGTAAACCAAGTGATGAAGATCTATTAAAAACATATGAAAAGTATGATGGAGATTTAAAAGTTAGTTTAGAAGAATTACCAACTTGTAATGAATTTACTCCTAAAAAATTAAAATACCAAGGATTATGGGAATCAATCTTTGTTAAACCATTAGCTTATATAATCTTAAAATTTGGTTCTTTAGTTAAAAATATGGGTATATCAGTTATGGTTATTGGTTTATTAATAAGATTAATAATGATGCCAATTCAAATAAAAACAGTTAAACAGTCAGAAAACATGAAAAAAATTCAACCAGAAATGGAAAGAATTGAAAGAAAATATCGTAATAAAACTGATAATGAATCATTAATGGCTAAGAGTCAAGAAACAATGTTACTTTATAAAAAATATGAAATAAATCCTGTAAGTGGTTGTCTAATGGCCTTTATCCAATTACCTTTATTCTTTGCTTTCTTAGAAGCAATTAATAGAGTACCTGCTATTTTTGAAGGAAAATTCTTAACAATGAATTTAGGTATGACACCAGTAACTGGTATAATGCAACATAATTATTTATATATAGCCTTAATTGTTCTTATTATATTAACTACATATTTATCATTTAAAATATCAATGGCTAGCCAAGATAAAAATTCAGAAATGGCTCAACAAATGAATTTCATGTTTGTCTTTATGATTTTGATGGTTTCAGTAGCATCATTAAGTTTACCAACAGCAATAGCTTTATATTGGATAGTAACTAATGGGTTTGCCGTTATTCAAAATTTTGTTATAAAGAAATTAATGGAGAAGAGGAAGTAGTATGAAGATTGAAGTATTTGAAGGAAAAACAAAAGAGGAAGCTAAAGAAAAAGCTTTAGCTGAATTAAATGTTTCAGAAAATGAAGT
>CANQOH010000046.1 GCA_947625425.1 uncultured Bacilli bacterium | reverse complement strand
TCACCATTTAAAAATGTTTTAGTAAATGACTTATTACTAGATGCCGAAGGCAAAAAGATGAGTAAGAGTCGTGGTAATATCGTTGAACCATTTACTACTATTAAAGAATATGGTGCCGATACCGTAAGATTCTATCTACCTTATGTATCTCCAGTATGGACTCCATTAAAATTCGATATTGAAGGTTTAAAAGAAGTATATTCTAAATTCTTTAATCCATTAAAAAATACATATAGTTTCTTTGCAATGTATGCTAATATCGATCATATTGATACTGATGAATGCAAAGTACCATATAAAAAACGTGAAGAAATCGATAAATGGTTATTATCTAAATATAATAAATTAGTTCGTGATGTTCGTGCTTCATTTGATGAATATGACTTAAATAAAGTAGTTCATTACTTAGCATCATTTGTTTCTGAAGATTTATCTAACTGGTATATTAGAAGAAATAGAAATAGATTCTGGGGTAGTGAATTAAACGATTCTAAAAAAGCTGTTTATATTACAACTTATGAAGTATTAGTTGGGTTAGCAAAATTAATCGCGCCAATAACTCCATTCTTATCTGAAGAGTTATATCGTAATTTAACTAATGAAAAATCTGTTCATTTAACTGATTATCCTAAAGTAGATAAAAAATTAATAGATGAACATGTTGAAGAACGTATGGACTTAATCCGTAACTTAATTTCAATTGGTCGTTATGTTCGTGAAGAAGCTAAGATAAAAGTTCGTCAACCATTATCTGAAGCTTTATTAGATGGTAAGAATAAAGAACTAATTTCTGACTTAGTACCATTAATTGCTGAAGAATTAAATATTAAAGAAGTTAAATTTGTTGATGACTTAAATGAATATATGAATATCTCAATTAAACCTAACTTCAAAGTAGTAGGTAAAGTCTTTGGTCCATTAATTAAAGAATTCCAAACTAAACTAGAAAGTTTAGATGTTAATAGTATTAATGCTTTACAAAAAGGTGAATCAATTAAATTAGAATTAGGTAACGAAGAAAAAGAAATAACTTCAGATATGGTTGAAGTACGTATCACTTCTAAAGAAGGCTTTAATGTTGGTATGGAAAACAATAACTTCATTATCTTAGATACTACTTTAACTGAAGATTTAATTCTAGAAGGTATTGCTCGTGAAATGGTATCTAAAGTCCAACAATTACGTAAGAATAAAGACTTTAATGTCGCTGATCGTATTACTTTATATTATGATGGTGATGATAAAGTAGTAGAATGTGTTACTAAATTTAAAGAATATATTCAAAATGAAACTTTATCTTTAGATATTGTTAAAAAAGCTAACTTAAAAGAAAAATATGACTTAAATGGTCATGATTGTTACATTGATGTAGAAAGATAATTTATTTATCTTTCTTTTTATTTACAATAAGTTTTTTAACATGTTATAATTATTTTGTTATAAAAGAATGGAAGATGTAAAAATGGCGAAGTTTTGTCAAAGTTGTGGTTATGAAATACCAGAAGGATCATTATATTGTGAAAAATGTGGAAGTCCAGTAGAACCTGTAGCTCCAGTAGCTCCAGTCCAAAGTGTACCAGTTCAAAATACTCCAGTCCAAAGTGTACCAGTACAAAATCCTCAGGTTGTTTATCAAAATGTAACAGTAACTCCTAGTAAAACAAATGGTTTTGCTATCGCTGGTTTTGTTTTAAGTATTATTTCTATATTTTTATGTTGTGGTGGTTTAGTAACAGGCATACCTGGTCTTGTTTTATCAATATTAGGTCTAAGAGATATCAGTAAAAATAATGAAGGTGGAAAAGGTTTAGCAATAGCTGGTATAATTATTAGTTCTATAATGATTGCTTTCTCATTATTCTATCTTTTAATCCTTTTTGTTGACTTCTTAAGTTATCTATGAGAAAAAGATTATTCCATGTTATTTTATTAGGTATTATTATCATAACTATAAGTACCATAAGTATAATGTTTTTAGATTATATTAAGTATGAATGCCCAAGTCGTCACTTCTTTCATTTTTACTGTGCCGGTTGTGGGGTAACTAGAATGCTTAAATCTTTAATTAAAGGTGATTTTATTAAAGCCTTTTATTATAACCAAGTATTCTTTATCTTATTTTTCATTTCCATAATCTATTTTATCTATATTGCTATTAAATATATCAAAGATGCTAAAATAATATATCCTTCTCATAAAGTATTAATTTTTTTAGCTATTATCTTATCTGTTTATATGGTTTTACGAAATATTCCTTATTTTGATTTCCTAAGACCCTTATAATTATCAAAGAGAAATATCTCTTTTTTTCTTTTTAAAAATAAATTATAATATATATAGTAGAAAGAAGATGATAATATGAAACCCCTTAAATATATTTCATTTATTATTCTTCTTTTCTTTATTTCCTTTAATGTCTATGCTAAAGATAATACCTTAACATATAATTCTACTAAAGAAATACCTTATCAAATAGATTATTTATATCATAATAAAGATCATTATTTTGTAATAAGTAATAATAAAATATCTTCATATTTAAATAATAATTTAATATCTGAAAAAGAATTTACTAATTTACATAACTTACAAATAATTACTTTTAAAGATCAATATTTATTACTTGGTTTAGATAATACTACTTTAAAAATATATTATCTTGATGAATATCTTCATATTTCAGACTCTAATGAATTATCGATAACTAATCTAACTAATTTTAAAATTTATTCTTATGAAGATAAAATCTATTTATTAGATATTCTAAATGGTATCTTAAATAGTCCTAATATCTATGAAATAGATAATTCTCTAAGTATTAAAGAGAATAGTTTTAGTTCGTATTCTTTCGAAGATTTAAAAAATATCTTACATAGTGATTATTATTTAATTCATCAAACAACTAATAATACTTATTATAATTCTTCAACTTATACCATGAATAATAATGTCTTAGTTGGATACAAAATAGATAATAACATATCTTCATCATTAATAACTATCTTAGATTCAAATGGGGAAGTATTAAAACAAATAACTAATCCAGATCTAACTTCCTTTAATGATGTTACTATTATTAATAATAAGATTATTACTTTAACGGAAGATAATCTTAATACATATTTATATATCTATGATATAGAAGGTAATTACTTAGATAAAATAACTATTTCTAATAGTCTTCATAATCATTTATTTAAAATAAATTCCTGTTTATATCTTATTAATAATCAACAATTAAATATATATAATTATGATTATCATATTTATTCAGATAATAATCTATATGGTCAAATTAATGTCTTAGATACTCAAATACCATATCAAGAAGTAACTATTGATATTAAACCTAATTCAGGTTATCAAGTATCTAGTATAATTGTCAAAGATAGTAAAGGAAATAACATTCCTTTAGTTAATAGAACATTTACAATGCCTGAAGAAGATGTTAATATTATAATAGAGTATAATACAGAAATAATAAATCCTGATACAGTTGATAAAATAGTTCTTTTTATCTTTGGTTTTATTGTCTTATGTATCATAATTCATTACATTTATCGTCAATATAAATGGTTAAAATAAAAAAGATAGGGTGATATAAATGCCAAATAATGAAAATAATAATAATAATAATCAAAATAATAATAATAATAATCAAAATAATAATAACAATAATATAGAACTTCCTAGTTTTAATAATTCTAATCTTGATTTACCTAAAGCAGCTTCCGAAGAACCGCAGTCTAAACCAATAATTGAAATACCTCAAGAATACTATGATAAATTAGCTGCCGAAAAAGCTGAAAAAGAAAAAGAAGCTCTTGCTCAAGAACAAGCTAAAGCTAATGCTGCTGAAGTAAAATCTTTCTTTGGTAAAACAATATTGTTAATAATTATTAATGCTGCAGCTATCTTCTTTTTAATTCGTAGTTATTTAACATATAATGAAAAATTAATCTTTTTAATTCCTGTTTATATTATTGTAATGGCTGTTATTCAAGCCTTAATCAGTAAAAAAGAAAGTCTTCAACCTTTATCTATTATGATAGGTGGTATGGGTGTAGCAGTTATATCTTTCTTACTATCAGCTGTTGATTCTAAAGAAGTTGATATGTGGAGTTATTATGCTATTGCCAGTGCAATAGTAGCTTTTGTTGGTTTAATTCTAACCAGTATGATTACTAGAGTTATTGCTGATTTCAAAAATGTCAAAGCCTTACAAAGTGTCGGTATGATTATCTTTGTTATTGCTTTAGTAGGTGTCCCATATTATTTATATCAACGTAATCCTGAAGCAGCTTATCGTCTTATTTTCCAAAAGAAAGCTGAAGTTAAAGCTGAAACTGAGGATGAATATATAATTAAAACTTTAAATAATCGTTATAATAGTAAATTCGTTTGTGATGAAGAATCAATAAAGAATTATATTGATCAAAAAAATCGTCGTTATAATACTCGTTCATGTTATAGTGAAGATACTTTAACTTCTTTAAGTATTAAAGAACAAGATATTCATAATCGTATGAATGATTTAAAAGATTATGTTATAACTGTTACAAGTATTACTTATAATCAAAGTGAAAACCAATATATCGTTCAAGATGATTATATGGATGTTATCTTATTAAAAAATTTTGAAAATAAAGTAACTGATAGTATAGCTCAAAAACTATCTGCTAAAAAAGTTATTTTATATTTATATCCTAGTGAAAATTGTTCATTTATTGGTGCCTGTCCTCCTATAGATGATTACTTTAAAAATAAGAGTAAAGAAGAAGACCCAAAAAATCAATTTAATAATAGTTCTAAATTAGATTTATCAAAATATACAACAATGACTGATACAGACTTTGTTAATGAGTATAAGTTTAAATATGTCTTTACTATTACTTCAGCTAACTTTGTTACTGAAGATACGTATCAACCTGCTATTGATCAAGTGTTAGCTGAATTAGATCGTCTAGGTTTAAAAAATACTTCTGGTTATGTTATTGATTTATATAATACTTCCCTTGATAATCAATTTCCTCTAAAAGTTTATGAAAAAGTAGGGGAAACTAATAGTAAACAATCCTTTGTGGAGTCATAATATGCATATTGAAGAACTAACTAGTTTTAATCAAGATTTTCAAGAAGTCATGTCTATCTTTTATAATTGGTGGGGTATAAAGAAAAATAAATCTTTAGATGAAATAACTACTGAATATCAAAATCTCTTATTTAAAAATAAACTACCTAAAATATATCTTTTAAAAGATCAAGATACAATAATTGGTGTTTATGAAATAAATGAAAAAGATAATATTCCTAAAGAAGAATATGAACCATTCTTAGCTAATGTCTTTATTAAAGAAGAATATCGTGGTCATGGTTATAGTCGTCTCTTAATTGAATCTTCTATTAAAGAAACTAAAAAACTAGGTTATAAAACTTTATATCTTCATTCTAAACATATTAATTATTATGAAAAATTTGGTTTTACCTACGTAGAAACTTTAGATACTAATTATGGACCTAAAAGAATCTTTAAATATGAAATAAAAGAGTAAAAACTAACTAATGTTTTTACTCTTTTTCATTCCTAAACCTAAAATAATAAATATTAAAAATAAATAAGATATATTATTCTTAACTAATAAAATATTAACATAACTCTTATTCAAAATAAATTCATTAACTAAAACAATTCCTAATATAATAGTTGCTAATATATAATTATTATTTATATTATCTTTTAAGACTTTAATCGTAAATAAACCACTAATAACTAGATTAATAATCCATTCCATAACT
Source organism: uncultured Bacilli bacterium (assembly GCA_947625425.1). Next base: position 2,031 of record CANQOH010000046.1, on the reverse strand, counting down.
AATATATTTTCTACATTACTAACATAACCTAAAAACTCTATTTTCTTTAATATTAAATATTCCGGAAATCTTACAATACTCGAAAATTCACTACCATAAATACTTATTATAAAAAATGATACAATTAATAAAACTAAACAACCTATTAAATAACCCATACTAACATCTTTAAACTTTAATTCTTCTTTATAATTAATTAATAATAAATTAGGTAATAAAGAAGTCCCAGTAAAGACTAAAATCCCTTTGACAAAGTTAATAAATGAAGTATCAAATAGAGGTAACATATTATCTAATTTAGCTAAAGATATTAAAGCTAAAGGACCTAAAGTAAATACTAAGATCGAACAAGGAATACATATCTCACTAACTCGTCCAACCACTTTAAACTCTTTACTACTACCATAAACTAAAACTAAAATAAAACATAACAAGATAAATAAAGTAGGGGTATTATAAAGCAAATAAGTACTAGTTAAAGTCGTATCAGCTAAAGTATTTAATACTAAGATAACGATTCCTATAATACAACATAATAACTTACTTACACTTCCTTTCTTATAAAATAAATATAATAAGAAATAACCGAGTAACATTCCTAAGAAACTACATATTAAGATATTATTTTTACTAATCCCAATTAATAAACTAAAGCCTCCTCCCACAAATAAAACTCTTGTTAAAAAGAAACTTAATATAATATATTGTCTTTTATTTATCATTTAACACCTCATATATAGTTCCATTACGATTAATCTTTATATCAGCTTTAATCTTATATTTAATCTTTTCTTTATCTTTTTTATATTTTTTATAATATTTATCTTCCAAACCTAATAAATCTACATCTTTATCTAGTGTTTCTTGTAAGAAACTATTACATTCATTTTCAATAACTTTATTTATCTTTTCTTCAACTTCTTGATATATATCTTTATCTTTTAAGTTATAATTACTATCTATTTCTTTAACTCTTGCATTACCTGTAATTAAAATATCTATTTCATTTTTATTAACGACATAACTAATATCTTTTTTATAAACATTTAAGACATTATCACTAGTATTAAATTCGATATTCTTACTATTTAAAACTAAGAAATTATATATCTTACTCTCGATAGTATCAATATATTTACTACCATTAAAATAAGCTATTTTATTAGCAATAACACTAGTTCCATCTAAAGTAATATAAGGTAGAGCAATATCAATATTTTTATTAATAATATTACTAGCTATAATATCTATATTATCTAAAGCATTAGCTTCTACATTATAAGTTATTGTGTCAATGATAACTTGTCCAATTGAATTATCTTCTACTTTAGTTTCATATATCTTAATTGGATCTTCACATACTAAAGTATATAAATTAGTACTAATATTAACATCTCTTATTACATAATCAACAATTGGATTAATATCTTCTTTAGCTAAACTTTCTCCAATTAATAATAACTTAACATGTTTTAAAGATACTTTCTTACCTGAACTCATAATTGCTTTATTAATGGCATTAGCTAAGACCATATCTTCAGCTTGAACTACTTCTGTCGATATCGTCGCTGAATCTCCATTTTTAATACTTTTAATTACTTCAAAACTAACTATATACATATCATCTTTATAATCAACCCCAATACTATCAACAATACTAGTATTATTTAATTCTTGATAATCATAACAACCAGTTAAACAAAATAAACATATTAAAAGTAATATTATTCTTTTCATATCTTCACCTTATTTATATTATTACTTAATACTTTACTTCTTTTCTGATCCTTATTATTCTTTAATAAAGTCTTAAATAAATAATTTTTATCTAAAGGCGCTACTGGGAATAAATAAGGTTCATCTAAAGTCTTAATACTAGTTAAATGAATAATTATCAAGAATAAACCTAAAACTAAGCCATATAGTCCTAAAATAGCTGCCATAAAGAGTAATAAAAAACGATAATATCTAAGTCCATCAATAATATCACCACTATTAAAGACTAAACCTGTAATAAAAGTAATACCTATT
>CANQOH010000045.1 GCA_947625425.1 uncultured Bacilli bacterium | reverse complement strand
CTAGCATAAGCTGATAGACTTTCAACATATCTTCTTTGACCTTCAGCATAAATAGTATCAAAAGCTAAACTACTTTTGCCACTACCTGAAACGCCAGTCATAACAATTAAAGAATTTTTAGGAAGCTCTAAATCAATATTTTGGAGATTATTCTCACGAGCTCCTTTTATGATTATTTTGTCCATGTTTTAACACCATCCTTATTTGCCTTTTACCTTCTTCATAAGGTATTGAATATAAATCTTTACAATCAAATTGATAATATAATAACCATTTTAACATTGGTTCATTATGACGATATTTTTTTAAGTAACGGGCTTTTTCTTGCTCAGTTAAATGAAAAGTCATAAGAAATTTTTGATTATTAAATTCATGATCTCTTAGCATTTTAGCAATTATCTCTTGACGAGAAAGAAATTTTTCAATCGTAATTTCCGAAACAACATACATATCATAATAGCCGTTGTATTCATCATCGGTTTTAACCATTGTACCGCGTCCGGTTACTTCAGCGACACAAACATCTTCACCTTCATATTTAAAGAAACGAAAAACATCGGCTAAGTTAGTACACATATGAAAACCATGACCATTATTGCCAAAAGATATTGGGCCTTCCATCATATAAGTTTGCCCTTCTTCAAAGGGTAGTCCATATCTATTAGTTTTGTCGCTATTAAATGCTTTATACCCTTTGATTTCCATAATTACCTCCTTAAACTATAAAAATTACATTTTTTACATAATTCATGTATTTTTTTATTATTTAAGAAACCTTGTTTCATTTCCTTAAAAAGACTGCTATTTATTATATCACTTAATTTATCGTTGTAAATATTACCTAAATTGATTAAACCATTACTATCTAAACAACAAGGAATTACAGTACCATCTACTAAAATACCAATATGGTCACGTAAACCACGACAACTACCATTTTCATTATAATAATCATTATCATAACTTGGCCAAATGAATTCTTGTTCTATTTCAAAATAGATATTGGGGGCTAAAGTCATTTTATCTTGATTAATTTGAACTTGATATTTATTATTTAAGCTTTTTAAGATTTCAGCTTTATCTTGACTATTTACCCATAAACGATAAGTAATATAGGTGTTATTAATTACTAAGTTATCAACAGTATTAAAGATATTATTTAAATATTCATCTAACGAGACATTATATTTTTTAGAATAACTATGAAGAGATATATTAACTTGTCTGATATTTTTATTATCTTTTATTCTATCAATTAAATAACCATTAGTTGTTATATTAATAAAGTAATCTTTAGATGCTATATCAATAAGGTCATTAATTCGAGGATGAAGTAAAGGTTCACCCATTACGTGGAAATATAAATATTTAGTATAACCATTTAACTTTGTTAATAGTTCTTTAAATTTATTAAGACTAATAAATTCTTTAGGACGATTATTCTTACAACAAAAAGAACAATCTAAATTACAATTATTAGTTATTTCAACATAAATCTTTTTAAACATTTTTAACACCTTTATTATTATATCAAATAATTGTTCGTAATTAAAGAAAATTATGTAAGATTGTTTATACAAACATTATATATATTTTATTATAGGCATTGTTGCTAAATTTTATAAATAATTTCTATAAAATAAAATTAATAAAGGGAATGAATTTATATGAATAGAATAAAAGAATTAAGAAAGAAAAGAAATATTACACAAATAAGATTAAGTATAGCTGCTGAAGTATCACAAGAAACAATTAGTGCTTATGAATCAGATAAAGCTGAACCTAAGATGGAAAAGCTTATTAAAATTGCTGATTTTTTAAATACAACTACTGATTATTTATTAGGTAGAACTAATAATGATGCACCATTAAGTGAAATTATGAATAATATTGTTGATGATCAATTAACTGAATTACTTAATAATTATGCAAGATTAAATAAATTACAAAGACAAGATTTAATTTGGTATAGTAATGTAGTTGAAAATAAAGACCTTAAATAAGGTCTTTTTTACTTCTTTCTGTTTCCAATTCCATCTAGTTGTTCTGATAGATTTTTTAAAGCTACAACTATTTCATCAGCATTTTTATTACTTACTAGATCATAGAAATCCATTTCATCACCTAGTACTGATTCGTATGGATCATCAACACTATTTTTAATAGCGGGAATAGTTATACGATCTTTAGGATATCCTAATAGGTTATTAAAACGATTTATCGTACCAATTATTTCCATACCCATATAGGCTGATTTAACATCTAACATAGCTTCTAGTCTAACGTCCATAGTATCACTTTCTTTGGCTTTTTCATCGACGATTTTCATAAGTGTTTCCATATCACGAACACCAAAGACACCAACTATTTTTTCTTTATCTATGCCTTCATAATCTTCACTATTTTCTGGTTTACCACGAGAGATATGACGACTTATTAAATCTTCAGCTGTAGCTAAAGGAACTTCTTCGTTTGTTTCGACATTTTTATATTTACCATTTTCCATTAAAAGATAAAAAGATAAATAATTATCGATATAAGTATATATAAAAGCATCATAGACAATTCGTCCATTAATGACACTAGTCATAATAGTATAACTTTTTCTAATACTATAACCAGCAAAAACATATTTAGCTGGTAAGTTTTTTAACATATATCCGAACATGATTAACCATTCCTTTTACATTTTTTATTTTGTATATAATAAACAATTCTTAAAGATAGTTTATATGGTAAGAAACGACTCATAAAGACACCAAGTTTAACAGTAAAACCAGGGATTATAATTAATTTATTTTTTAAACATTTATCAATACCATATTTAGCTACATATTCACTACTTAAGCCTTTAAGATTAAATGAACCCCCAGCTACTTTATTAAAGTTAGTATTAACTGGTCCAGGACATAAACAACTAATATGAACATGACTTTTAACTTTACGAAGTTCTTCATAAATACCTAAAGTCCATTTAGTAACATAGTTTTTAGTAGCATAGTAAGTATTTAAGACTGGACCTGATAGGAAACCTGCTGAAGAAGCAATATTTAAAATACGACCTTTATCTTTTTTGACCATATCTTGTAAAAATAGTTTAGTTAAGATATGTAATCCTTTGATATTTAAATCAATCATCTTTAATTCTTTATTTAAATCTGTTTCCCAAGTGTTACCAAATAAACCAAAACCAGCGCCATTAACTAATAAATCAATATCTTCGTTTTTAAATTTTTCATATAATTTATAACAATTATCTGTACCACATAAATCGGTAGGATAAATAACAACATTAGTTTTGATTTTACTAGCTGTTTCTTTTAATCTATTTTCATCACGACTAACTAAAATTAAGTCATAACCTAAACTGCCTAAGTAAATAGCCATATCTTTACCTATACCAGAACTGGCACCAGTTACTAATGCTTTCATTCTATCACCTATTTATATTTTACCAAAATACATAAAATTAATAAATAAAATTAAAAGATTCTTCTGTTAACCAAGATATCCAGAAGAATCTTCAATATATATAACATTAGTATTAACGGAGTATTTTTTTAAGAATTCATCAACTTGTATTGGACCAGCATTATCATCATTATTATCTGCTGAATCTGTAACATAGAAACTATCAATAGATGGATCATAATCAACGATAGCTACCCAGTGACTGTTACGCGTATATTTAGAATCAGTACGACCATTAACAGTAGCCATTACCATATTACCTTTAGATACTTCATCAATTAGATGTTGACGATAAGCTGGATAATTATTACGAGGGACTTCTTCACGAGATCCAACTTCGATACCATATTTACTTTTTAGATAGGTTTTAATTGTACTTGGATATAAGTATCTTTGACCCATTTCAACAAAGACTGATTCAGGTGTTACATCAGAATATTTAGAACTTAAAACACTAGCTAAAGCATTATAACCACAACCGGCATCACGAATAGTCCACTTACTATCTTTAAAGCCAATACTTTGATTCCAATTTTGTTGGAAGACAGTGACTAGTTTACCATGAGAAGTTATTATTTGACGACTATAACCGGCATCACGACCACCAGCATCATTTAGTAATACTGTTTGGCCTTCTTGATACTGCATGTTGTTGGTTACGGTAGTTTGATCTAAAGTATCTTGATCTTTTAAAGTACTATCTTCATCTTGCATTGCTTGTTCTAAAGTAGAGACTAATTTTTCTTCAGTATCACTTAATTCTAAACCTTTTATTTCAGAAGGATTACCAGTAGTTAAAGTATCAAAGTCTTTCATACTACTACTTAAGGCTTTGATAGCATTTATTTTACTATCACAATTAGTTACTAATTCTTGAAGTTCGCCATCTAACTTTGTAATTTTTTCTTGTAACTCTTTCTTTTTATTTTCGTATTCAGTATATTCAGCAGTTAAATTATTAGTTTCGACGTATTCACCTTTAACATACGTAGTTTCATATTTATTACTAGGTTCTTTTAAATTATTTAATTCATTGATTGTTGATTCATATAGTTCATCTTTTTCTTTTAAAGAAGTTAAGACAGGTAGTAAACCATTTATGGCTTCATTACAGGTTTGTTGAAGAATACCGACATTGGCACTTAAAATATCAAAACGACTTTTAAAAGTGGGGACAATAGTTGTAACTAATTCATCATAACCTATTTCTTGCCATACAGATAGTTCTAATTGACTTTGTAGTTCATTTACTTTAGTAGAAGCTGAACTAACATTAGAAACTATTTCATTACCATCAGAAACTAAAGAAGATGCACTACTTAGTTTTTCATAATAGTTTTTATATGGATTAACAAAATATTTGGCCATTAATAGACCTCCTAACTATACAATCAAATCTGTTTCATTATCTGAAGCACTAGCTTCAAGAACTTTTTCCTCTTTTTTATAATTTTCAAGTGTTTCTCTTAAGAAGTTAACATAAGCATCTAGTTGTTCATTAATAGTAGAATATTTTTTTGAGACATCAGTATATTTTTTATATACCAATTCTTGAGCACGACCTTGCCATATCTTATTAGAACCATCTATATTAGACATAGCTGAATTCATTTCTTTAAAGATACTTTTTATATTATTTACTTTTGCTTCAATATTATCGGTAACTTTTTCAAAAGAAGCAGTTTCCATTTTCGTACTACGACTCATCACTTAAACCTTCTTTTCTTACATTAGTTCCCCATTCGACATCTTTATTACCATACTTATTTGATGATTTACAAATGATAGAACCGATTTTAAATAATTCATCTACTTCACTTTTTTTAGATTGAAGATAAGTAGTAGATTTAGTAATAAAAATATTACAATCTGGACCTTCCCAGTAGTTAGATAAACTATTAATAAGAGTTATTAAACTACTTAATTCTCGATCTAGTTCTTTAGCTTTTTTTTGAACAGTTGAACCTATTTTATTTATCTCATAATAATTAACACTTAGTTTCATATTTCTGCTCCTTTTAAGATATTTAAATACTTTTTATCACTTAATAATTCTTCAGCAGTAATTTTTTTAGATTGAGCAATTTTATCAATGTAATTTTTAATCTTAACTAGATTTTCTTCTTTAATATTATAATTTTCTAGATTTTCACCTTTATATAGTTTCATCATTGAAGTTAAAAGAATGCCTTCATATTTTTCATCAAGAAGGAGATCACCAGCTGTAATATTATTTTCTTTAGCAATAGATGCAAAATATTCTTTTTCTTTTAATAATTCATTATCTTTAAAAATAACAGAATTTATGTCATTATCTTTAGAAGTAAATATTCTATTTATTAAAGTCTTTTGAACTTTTAAAGTTTCATCATTTACATCAACATTTAATTCAGTTGTATCGTCTTTATAAAATTTTCTTAAGAATAAATATAATAAACCAGAACATTCAGCATTAAATAGAATTTGATTAAGTGTAAAATTACCTTTATTAATATTAATAAATGAAATTAATTCTTGGTATTGCTCATCATCCATACCAGGTATATCAATAGTTAATTCAGCTTCAGTTATCGTATTGTTTTGATATGTATCACTTACATCAACACTACCAGTATCAGAATAATATGATCCTCTATTACCACTATAACTACTAGTTTGGGTTATATAAGCACTAGTAATATCAGCAACAATACTTTCTTCTAAAGCTTCAACATCATCATTGTGAAGAAATATTTTAGTCATTAAATTTTTATTACTAGTTTCTAGAGATTTTATTTGGGCTTGAAGTTTACTTATTCCAGCGGAAAATAAATCTAAATCACTTAATACTTTAAATTTACTATTTAGGGAAGGAGCTATTGATGACTCAATTAAATCTAATGATTTATCTAAGATAGCAATAGCATTTTGAATTTCTTCACTACTAAATTCAATATTATTATTACTTTTAGTCATCTTATCACTTCCTTTATTTATAATTATCTATTCTATTTAATAATATCAAATTATCAAAGCTTTATATAGTTATTTATGAATAATTTGACATAAAAATAGAAGATAGATTATCTTCTATCTTCACTTTCTAATAATGGAGGTAACATTTGTTTCTTACGAGATACTACGCCATCAAAATATAAGCCTTGATATAAATCATCTATACCATAAGCATCTTCTAATAAGTCTTTACTTTTTTCATTATAGAATAAGTATGAGCCATTACGAATAACATCAGTTACAAATAGTAAGGCTATTTTTAAACCCCCATATTCACACATATTATTAAGTTCAGTAATAACATCTTCAGCTCTTTCATGAATATCATCAAAATCTAAGGTCATTACTTGGCTTATAGCAATATTAGAATCATCATATTTAAATGTTTTCATATCAGTATGAATAATATCATAAACACTAAGTTCACTAACTGTTGAAGCAGCTTTAAACATTTTCATACCATATTCATTTATATCTAAGTGAGCTATTTCAGCTAATTTATGACCGACTTCGATATCAATATCAGTAGTAGTTGGAGACTTAAATAATAATGTATCTGATAGAATAGCTGATAACATAATACCGGCGATATTAGGTGGTATAGGTATATTAGCTTCTTTATATAATTGATAAATAATAGTACAAGTACAACCTACTGGCATACTTCGAAAATTAATAGGGATAGATGTACCAATAGTACCTAAGTTATGATGATCAATTACTTCTAAGATAGAAGCTTCTTCAATACCATCAACACTTTGAGATTGTTGATTATGATCAACCAAGATAACTTGTTTACGTTCAAAGTTATTAGCATCAACTAAACGCATCATGCCGACACAAATACCTTTTTTATTAACAACAGGATAGTTAGTATGACCTAATTTACTACTTATATCTAAGAAATCATCACGATAGTCGATTGGACTAAAAGTAATTGGATGAGGATTAATATTAAGTAGTTTAACATAGTTACATAGTTTTAACATATTAGCACATTTATAAGTACCTAAAGGAACACTAATAACATTAACTTTATTTTGGCTAGCTAAATTAACTAGGTCACTTGGAATATTACCACCATTAACACAAATTAATAATTTTATACCAGAATTAATAGCATATTCTAAGATTTTATAACGATCACCAACGATTAAAATACTATCTTTATTTAATTGAACACGATTAATAAATGTTTCGCTTTTATAAGCAGCAGCTAAGATATGACCTTCGATTTCTTCATCAAATCTAGTAATAGCTGTACCATTTAAAGTATCTAAAATATTATCATATGAAGTATTTAAATAAGTTATATCACCATCAATTAAAAATTTAGATATTTCTTTAACATTAACATAACCAGTTAGTTTTTTATGTTTATTAACTAAAGGGAAACCAGTTACTTCATCTTCAACCATAGCTTTATAAGCTTCATAGATAGATAGATGTTCTTCAATCATAGCTTCTTTATTATAATGCATATTTCTTACTTGAACTTTAACATCATTTAGGAATTCTGGTTCTGGAATATGAAAATAATCTAAAACGAATTTAGTTTCTTTATTAAGCGTACCTAAAACACGAGGTTCAGTAGTTAAACCTTGTTTATTTTTTAAATAAGATAA
>CANQOH010000044.1 GCA_947625425.1 uncultured Bacilli bacterium | reverse complement strand
TCACCTTTGAAAAAGGACCTACTAATAGGTCCTACATTTCATCTATGATACAACATGTTTCCATATTCTTCATTTTTTCTTTTAAACATCCAACTGCTAAGCCAGCCATCATTGATATTGCACTAGCTCCAACAATAATCATTATGTTCATTTTATCTTTCATCATATCTTGCATCATTTTTTTCACTTTAATTCACCTCTACAAGGTAGTATGCCCATTATCTAAAAACTTATTCACTAATTGCGTTTTTAAATCAGTTTTACGATTAGTTGAATAATCATTGTTAACTGCCATTGCAAAGCTTTCCATTTCCCCAATTACTACTAAACTTTTTTTAGCACGTGATACTCCCGTATAAATAAGTTTATTATAAAGCATTTTATAATAACTTTTAGAAATCGGCATTATAACATGAGCAAACTCAGATCCTTGACTTTTATGAATTGATATTGCATAAGCATGTTTAATATTAATTAAATCCTCTCGTCCATATACAACTTCATTACCATCAAAATCGATAGTAAAGACTTCTTTTTTCTTCGGATTCATTATTGTACCTATACTACTAATATATCCAATATCACCATTAAATATGTTATTATCTGGATCATTAACTAGTTGTAATACTTTATCATGTTCTCGGTATACAACATCTCCTACTTTTACTTCATGTTTATTTTCATCATGAGGATTAAATATCTCTTGTAATAAAATATTTAAATTATCAATGCCATTTTCTCCCTTATACATTGGAGCTAATACTTGAATATCTTCTTCTGTTAAACCCTTTTCTCGACTAATAAGACATATCTTTTTAATCATTTCTTTAATAGCTAAACCACTAGCTCTTAAGAAATTATAATCGTCTGTTTGCATATCAAATTCTTCTCTTAAATTATGATCTTTAATCTCTTTAGCTAATACTGGTATATAAGAATTATCACTTTGACGATAAATTTGTTCTAATACTGTATGTGTAAACATATCACTATCTATTAAATCATTTAATATTAAACCTGGTCCTACAGAAGGTAACTGATTAGCATCACCGACTAAAACTAATGTTATATTATGACCTATTCCTTTAAGTAGAGAATCAAATAAATAAGTATCAATCATACTCGTTTCATCAACAATAATTAATTTATGATAATTTTTATTATATTCATTAATTTGAAATTCATTTTTTTCTTTATTCCATTTTAAATAACGATGAATAGTCATAGCTCCTAACCCAGTTGAATCACTCATCTTTTTCGCTGCTCGCCCAGTAGGTGCTAGTAATGCTATTTCATTTATAATATCTTTATAATTTAAATTATTAAGACGAATATATAATTTAACAATGGAATTAATAATTGTTGTTTTACCAGTTCCAGGTCCACCCGTAATAATACTAACTCGATTCGTTAAAGCATTCTTAATTGCTTTCTTTTGATCAACATTATATTTAACACCATATTCTTTTTCGATTCCGGCAATTAAACTATCAAAATTTTCTACTCTATTTTTACTATGTCTTTCTATTAATTCTAAATTAAGAGCTATATCTTCTTCATAATCATAATATTCTTTTAAAAATAACTTATTATCTTTAACAACTATTTCTTTCTTTTTCTTTAATTCTTCTAAATAATTTTCTAATTCATCTTCCGTAATAAAGATTTTAAATTCATTTCTTATATTACTAAATAATTCTTCTTTATAAATATACGTATCGCCATTTTTAAAACCTAATCTTTTAAAAGATTCAATAATACAAGCTAATACTCTTTCATGACTATCAGCTTCCTTCATTCCTAAAAAGACTTTATCTAACTTATTAAAATCAATTATATCTATTAAAGAATATATATCTTTATCAACTATTTCTAATGAACTCTCACCCCATCTATTTAAAATAGCTAAAGCTTCATTAATTGTAAAACCTAATTTTTTTAATTTAACAATTATTTCATCAGTACTTTGATATTTAACAATTGAGTTATATATTCTTCTTGCTTTTACTTCAGATATGCCTGGTACTTTAAGTAATTCTTGATAATCATTTTTTATCAATGTTAAAGCTTCTTCTCCTAAAGTATCTACAATACTTATTGCTGTTTTTTCTCCACAACCTTTAACTAAAGAACTTGATAAAAAATCAATAACTGCATCTTTACCTTTAGGTTCTTCTCTTTCATAAGATGAAACTTGAAACTGATTACCGTATCTTTCATTAAAAACATAATTACCAGTTAATTTATAGTAATCCTCACCATTTAAATCCGCAAAATAACCAGTAAAAGTAATAATCTTATTCTCATACTCTGCCATTTCTTTTGAAGCTTCTTTAACTTTAAATAAACCTACTTTATATCCGTTATCTGATTCAAAAATCATTTGTCTAAATTTTCCTCTAATGTATTCCATAGTAAGTATCACCTATCTAATTTTATCATAACCCAATAAAAAAAGCGAATATTTTTTCGCCTCTATTTATTTATCATTTTTATGTTTTTTCGTAAAATAAAGTAACGCTTTATCAAATTCCTCTTTACTATCTAGCTTTAAAACTTCATTATCTTGTCCCATTTTACGTATACAAAAATCTTTTTCATCATTTTCATTAGTTAAATATAAGTATGTTACATTATTTTCTGTTATTTCATCTATTACAAAATAATCTATTCCATTTTCTAAAGTAATATATTCTAACTCTTCCATCTCACACCTACTTACCTTGTCTAAATCCTTCAATTTTTTCTTGCTCTTTTTCTGCACTATTTAAATTTTGAATATAATCTCTAACAAGATCTTTATACTTACTTGTATCAACAACTAACTTTCCATCAACTGTTTCACAAGCCCCTTTAGATTCACAATAAGTAACAAAACTCTGATAATCAGTATAACCATATAAATTTAATTGATAAAATAATTTATCCATACATTCTAATGTACTTTCTTTATTCCAACCAATTTTATTAAATGCTCCATATACAAAAGAATCAAAATCCATCTTTTCTGCGTCATATTCTAAAGCAATATCACGATAATCATACCAATATGCTCCTGGATTAGTAGCTGGACGAGTTCCGGATATAACAGCACTATAACCATATTCGACAGATTCATTATTTGCTCCAATATCATTAATATATCCTTTAATACCATTGACTCCTAAAACAAGAGTTCCACTTAAAAGAATAGTGGCAATAGCACCAGCAATAAATCCTCTTTTTATACCTTCTGTAAATCCTTTATTAACACCTTTGCGATAACCTTTACGATATACAGCTTTATCATGTTCTCTTTCTTTATCTTCAGCCACACTTTTATCTAAAGCTCTTAAATAATTATCAAAATCAACTACGTTATCTGCCATATTATCACACCCTATTATAAATATACTACACTTAAAAATATGTGTCAAAAAACTTTATTTGTTTTATGTCAATAAAATATTATTCCTGAAAATAAAATCCATATGCTTTACCTTTTGTCATATACTCTCACCTCCTTCTATAATTTGTTCTATATACTCCACATAAAACAAATAACAAAATAATTAAAATAAAATTTATTATTACATATACATTAATTGAAATTAATTTTAAGTTTATATCCACAAATATTCGAATTACGTAAACTATAATCATCGATAAAAGAAAAGATATTAATAGCGATAATTCATTTATAATTAAATGCTGCAATAATCTAATTAACTTTATTCTTTTTTTGTGAAAACCTAATATATTATATATATGTACAATTTCTTTATCATCGTTAAACTTATTAAAAGTCAAAACTATAAATATTATTAAAAACATAACGCCAAAGATTATTAACATTTTTCTTATAGTATTTAACACATTTTCATTGTCTAACTTATTATCATTATTAGCTTCATAAAATTCATAATCACAATAATTGTTAGTATGACATAATTTATCTAATTTACTTTCAATTTGCTTATAACTAATGTTCAAAGATGGTTTTATTTTATATAAATATAAGCCACTTTCTTTATATATTTTAGAAAAAATATCTTTAGAAACATTTATCTGATAACAATCACTAAAGTTATACTCTTTAACTTTCAAAATGTAATTTTTATTATCTATTTCAATATTCACTAAACTATTTGAATCTATATTAATATCTTGCTCATATGACTCATAATATTTAGGAAAAGAAATACTAATTTCATTGTCATCATTTTTTTCGTCTTTAAATATTAAAATACCATCAAAATCCATACTTATAAAAAATTGCCAATTAGAATCATCAAAACTATTTTCTTCTATATCATCGCTATTTACAAAGGATAATGGTTTTGTGTCATCGTTTGGAAAATATAGCGTTCCAACGTCAAATTTTTTGATCACTTGCCTATGCAGTGTATTCGATAAATCATTCGTACTTTTAATTAAGAAATAAGAATTTTCAGAATAATAATTTTTTGTCAATCCATCATAATAGTTATTAAAAATTAATAATATTGTTATTATTGTAAAAATCAAAGAATACAACACAGTATAGATATAAATACTCTTTTTTCTAAAAAAACTTAATACTATTGCTTTCATCTTATAATACTTATTAAACTTTTTCTTAAAAATATAAAAAGATATATTATTGTACAAAAAAAGCTAACACCAAATATAATACCGAATACATATAAAACATATTTAAAATTGTACAAACACTCAAATCCAACATAAGAAAAAGAGTAAAAAATTGTATTTTTTAAAATAATAAACAATATTAAAGAAATTATTATACTAACTATAAATGAAGTTAAAATATTTAAAATAGAAGCACCTAAATATAGCAGATTAATTGTAGATGATTTATATCCAAGGTTACGAAATATACCTAAAATATTTCTATCTTTATTAATTTTCTTTTTCAATATAAAAATCAAAAAAATAATTAATATAAAAATAATAATATATTTTAATAAATCTAATGTTTTATTAATTTTTAAAATTGTATCAGTATCAAGATATTTTTGTATACTAATACCAGAAAAGCCTAATTTTTCTAATTCTTCATTAACTTTTGATATATTATCTATTTTATCAACCACAACATTCCATGATGAATACACATCCTCTTCTGATACAAATTTTTTATCAGCGATTTCCTTCATAGTTTCATACGACGTATAACAATCATTACTATTATTCATTACTTTTCTATTATCATAAAGTCCAACAACTTTAAGTTTATCTTCGTAATCTTTGTACTCACTTAATAAACCGCTTTCATCGTTATTTAGATTAGGTCCAAAATAATTTATAGTTATTTCCTTTCCTAATAAGCTTTTCCCATTAATTATATTTGCTCTTTTTATTTTAAATAAATCATAAGAATTAGAATCTGGATAAAATTCAGTCGGACATATTATTTCATATTTTTCTTTAAATTCATTTTGACCATCAACGACATAATTAGGATTGTACCCTCCATATACTAAAGTAATATATCCATCATATTTATCACCAGAATATTCAGAAGTAATTGTCAAAGAACTATATTTATCACTATAAACAGACTCAATATTATCAACTTTTTTAAAATCACTAAAACCTAAGTCATCTTTTTCTATAATTGGAGAAACGACTAAAGTTCTAAAACCAAAATCTCTATTTATCATTTGATCAATATAGCTTTTAACATTTTCTCCAAATATAAAAACACCTAACAAACACAATGATGAGATAACAATTAATAAAAAATTAAAAATATTTGATTTATCTCTAAAAAATAAATTGAATGTTGTTTTAAAATAATCATTTATCTTCATATTTAACCTCATTTAACGTTTGATTACTAATCTCATATATAACATCAGCATATTTTTTTATATTTTTACTATGTGAAACAACAATAACACATTTCCCGTCTTCACTTAACTTCTTTAATAAATCAAATATCATAATTTCATTTTTTTCATCTAAATTACCGGTTGGTTCATCAGCCAATATTATCTGAGGATTATTAGCTAATGCTCTAGCTATAGCTACTCTTTGTTGTTCACCACCAGATAATTGAGTTGGCATATGCATTACTCTATTTTTTAGGCCAAATCTATTTAAAAGATCTATAGCTTTTACTTCTTTTTCATTTTTTTCTATATCTTTATTAATTAGCATAGGTAGCATAACATTTTCTAAAGCTGTCATATAAGGATTTAATAAATAATCCTGAAAAATCAAACCAATATTATCCCTTCTTAAATCAGCTATTTCATTGCTTTTTAAATTCCTACAAGATCTGTCATATAATACATAATCACCAGATGATGGCCTATCTAGTAAACCTAAGATATTAATCAAAGTAGATTTACCGGCACCACTTTCCCCTATTATTGCATAAAACATACCCTCATAAAATTCAATATTTATATTATTAAAAATAGTAATCAATCTTTTCTTTATCTTATATTGTTTACAAACATTTTTTAGTGATATTATACTTTTTTCTTTCTTACTCATTTTATCCTTAACTCCTTTTGCATTATCTCATCAGAATTTTTCTAATAGCTAAGAAAAAAATAACATAAATATCAATTTTTAAAAAGCGAATGTTAAGCACATTTCATATTATCCATAGCGAATTAAATTCACAGAACAAAAGTAAAATAAATAATAAATTATTTTACATTAAGAAACCTCACGATTCCTTTTTCTTGTTTCATTGGAGTCTCCTCCTCCACAAGCCTAACTTCCGATGGTCGCCACCGTACACTTTTTTATTTCTTTTTAATTTCTCTATTATTTATTATTTCTTTTATTTTTTAATTCGTTTGATAACTTCTAAACAATCCTTCAATCATTATATTTATACTCGCATTTATATCTCTATCTATTTCTAATCCACAATTTCTACATTTATATTTCCTTTTACTTAGATCTTTCATTTCTACTTCTTTATGATTACATCTCGAACATATCTGGCTACTAGCATAGTATCTATTTACTTGATAGAATTTCTTCCCTAGCCATTTACATTTGTACTTGAGTCTATTTATAATGTCTCCCATTGTAGAATTAGTTATAGATTTTCTTAGATATTTTTTAGATTCTTCTATCATTTTTTGTATACTTAAATCTTCACTTATTATAATGTCATAATCTTTTGTTATTTTACTTACAATTTCTTCATTAGTTTTAATACGAGCATTTTTTAGTTTTCTATATATTTCTTCTAATTTGATTTTTGTTTTATAGTAGTTATTACTTCCTTTTATTTTCCTAGATAAGCTTCTTTGTAATCTTTTTATTCTTCTTTCATATTTATTTAAGTAATTTGGATTACCATAAGATATTCCATCACTTGTAGTTACTAGACTTTTTATCCCAACATCTATTCCTACAACACTTGATGGGATTATTTCTTTTATATTTACTTCTTCTTCAACACATACTGATACATAGTATTTATTTGCTACTTTAGAAATAGTAGCATTAAGAATTCTTCCATTTATTTTAGTTAAATTTCTATAACCTCTTATTTTTACTTCTTTTAGTTTAGGTAGAATTATATTATTGTTTATTAAATCTAATTTTATATTTTCATATATTTTATCTTTATATTTATTTTTTATATAATTAGTACGATAACTATCTTTTACTCCTTTAGCTTTAAATTTAGGATACCCACCTTTTTTAGTAAAATACTTTTGAAAACCACGATCCAAATCAAACAAAGAACATCTTAAAGCACAATTATCTACTTCTTTTAAGAATGGATAATTAATAATTAAAGACGGAATCTGTTTAATTAAATCAAAATTAGATAAGAAAATATTATCCTTTTTCTGACTTAACATATAGTTATATATAAATCTAGCACAACCAAAAGTTTTATTAATTAATTCTCTTTGTTTGTCATTAGGATACAATCTAAATTTATAAGCTTTATTAATAATCATAACCATCTTCCCCTTATAAGATATATTATACGATAACGAACTAGTGTTCGTCAATATGTCTTTGATATTTTTAAAGAACTTTCCTATAAGATAAAAAATAGTGTTATTAAACACTATTTAATAATTTCTTCAATTAAATCTTTTAAAAATTTAGATTTATCTTTCATATTTC
>CANQOH010000043.1 GCA_947625425.1 uncultured Bacilli bacterium | reverse complement strand
AATTTACATTCATAATTACTAAATTCAATAAAACTATCTCTTAAAGCTTCTTTACTCATATCTTTTAAATCAATAGCTGAAAAACCAGGAGTATCTACGATAAAACCATCAGCGACATTATAGAGTTCGACATGTCTTGTCGTATGTTTACCTCTTCCTAAAGCTTCACTTATTTCATCAGTTTTTATATCCAAACTATCATCTAAACGATTAAGTAAACTACTTTTACCAGCCCCTGTCTGACCAGCTAAAACAACTAGTTTATTTTTAATAACTTTCTTTATATTAACTGTTTCATCATTATAAAAGACTTTAATCCCAATCATTTCATAATATAAACGCAATTTATCTATTCTTTCTTTTTCTATATCAGTTAATAAATCTAATTTAGTAAAACAAATAATTGGTTCTATATCATTATAAGTTATTACACTTATTAATTTATCTAATAAGTTTAAATCTAAATCAGGTTTCTTAGTACTAGTAACGATAAAAGCTACATCTACATTAGCCACAACTGGTCGATCTAATTCATTTTTACGTGGTAGAATATCGATAATTAAATTATTATCAGCATCAATAACTACATTATCACCGACCATTGGTGATATATTATTATTTCTGAATTTACCTCTTGCACGGCATCCATATAACATATCACCAACTTTAACGGTATATAAATTACTGATAATTCTAATTATTTGCCCATTCATCTTGCCACCTATTCAACAACTTCTTCTTCAGGTTCTGCACAGAACTCATCTAATGGATTACACTCTGTAGATTCTGGTTCAACCGCTATGGTAATTGTTAAAGTTGTTCCAGAAGCTACTGTATACCCTTTAGCTCTACTTTGTTTAATTATTGTTCCCTCATCATAACTTGAGTCTTCTTCTTCTTTAATTTTTAATTCTACCCCATATTCATCACAGAATTTTTGAACATCTTCAACTGTATATGTTCCATCTGTAAAATCAGGATATTGTGTTACTATATCAGGTACTTTTAAAGTAATACTATCTTTAGGACCCAATTTAGTACCAGGTTCTTTATCTTGACCAATAATTGTTTCTTCTTCATACTTATCTGGATCATCAACTGGTTCTTTTTCAATATAAACCATAATACCATAAGCTTTTTCTAACTCTGTTTTTACTTCACGATAATTACGGCCGGTATAATCTTCTATTTCATGTTTTTCATCACCAGTCGATACATAAATGGTTACAACTGTTCCTTTAGTTCTCTTAGAACCTGATGCTGGATTAGTCTTAACAACTAAATCTTTAGCAATACTATCATCACTTATCTCAACTTGTTCATCTGATACTACAAAACCAGCATCTTGTAATTCTTCAATTACTTCTGTAACTGTTTTACCAGCTACATCAGGAACGATAATTACTTTAGGATTAATAATTCCCATAACAAATAACATTACAACTGTTACAACTAATATTAAACATACAAATATTGATGCTAAAACAATTAGTAATTTATTTTCTTTTTTAATCTCATCATCTGTAACTTGTTTCACAGATACTTCTTCTTCCTCATCTTTATTTTTCTTTTTAGTTTCACTTTCTTCAACTGTAATAGCCTGTTCAACTTGTTTTGTAAACTTTTTATTATCGCCATCTAATTCTGGATATTGATATTCATATCTTGGTTCATTTAATCTTGATTCATCTAAACAAGTTGATAAATCTTCAAACATTTCTCTTGCATCATTATATCTATTCTTTGGATTCTTAGCTGCACTCTTTAAAATAATATTTTCCACACTTTGCGGAATATCTGGTAATACTTCTCTAATACTAGGAAGTGGCTCTTTTAAATGTTTTAAAGCTATTTCTACGGCATTATCACCACGATATGGTAAAGTACCAGTTAATAACTCATACATTAAAATACCCATTGAATAAATATCACTCTTTAAGGTACTACCTTTACCACTAGCTTGTTCTGGTGGTAAATAATGAACTGAACCCATTACGGAATTAGTTTGTGTAAGTTGGGTTGCATTCATCGCCATCGCAATCCCAAAATCTGTAATCTTAACTAAACCATTTTCTAGAATCATTATATTTTGTGGTTTAATATCACGATGAATAATATAAGAATCATGAGCTACCGATAAACCATCAGCTATTTGACTCATTATATCAACAACTTCAGTAACTGTTAATTTACCACGTTTCTTAATTAAATCTTTTAAATTTTTACCTTCTATATATTCCATAACGATATAATATTGGCCATTATCATCACCAACATCATATACCTCTACTATATTAGGATGACTTAAACTACTAGCATTTAATGCTTCTCTTTGAAATCTTCTAACAAATTTTTCATCATTAGATAAATCTCCACGTAATACTTTAACAGCAACATCTCTATCAAGAATAGTATCATAGGCTAAATAAACATTAGCCATTCCCCCTTCTCCAATAGATTTAATTATCTGATAGCGATCATTAATTTTTTGTCCCTTCATTATCATTCTTCATCACCGCTTTCAAGACTTAAATAAGCTACTGATATATTATCAGTTCCCCCTCTAGCATTACTTTTTCTTATTAATTTAACTACTTTTTCTTCTATTTCTAATTCTTCATCATTTAAGACTTTTTCTATTTGTTCTTTAGTAAGCATTGATGTTAAACCATCACTACATAATAATATACCATCTACATTTGTATCAACATCAAAAACATCTAATTCTGCTTTATCACTACTACCTAAAGCTCTCATTAAAACATTTCTCTTTGGATGATATTTAGCTTCTTCTTCTGTTAAATCACCAGCTGAAACAAGAAGATTAACTAATGTATGATCTTTTGTTACTTTAGTAAGTTTGCCATTCTTTAAGACAAATCCCGAAGAATCACCTATATTACCAAATATTAGATAAGAATCAGTAAGTAAAGCCATAACCGTTGTTGTTCCCATACCTAAACTATCTGGATGTTCTTTAGTATGATCTAATATTTCTTGATTAATTTGACTTATATTATCTTTCATCCAATTAATTGCATCTAACTTATCACCTAAAGAATCTACTTCTGAAAAACTCTTACCTAAATGAGTTAAAACCATTGAACTAGCTACTTCACCAGCTCGATGTCCACCCATACCATCAGCAACTATTAATAGATATTCATTATTAGCATTCTTTAAGATCGTTACTGAATCTTCATTATGATCTCTTACCTTTCCTGAATCTGTTAAATAAAATGTTTTCATGATTCCACCTCTTTACTTCTAAGCTGTCCACAAGCAGCATCAATTTTGCTACCAAATTCTTTTCTTATTGTGACATTTATTCCTTTTTTCTTTAAAATATCATAAAATCTCATTATTTGTTCTTTACTTGATCTTTTAAATTCAATATGATTAGTTTCATTATACGGAATTAAATTAACATAAACATTCATTCCTCTAAGCAAATCTGCTAATTCTATTGCACACTTATCATCATCATTTATTTCACCAAGCATAACATATTCTATTGTCACTCGTCTATTAGTTTTTAAGATATATTCATTTATAGTATCAATTAAATCTTCAAGCTTATACGATTTATTAATAGGCATCAACTTATTTCTTAGCTCATTATTAGGTGCATGTAAAGATAACGCCAAATTAATTTGTAAATCTTCATCTTGTAATTCTTTTATCTTCGGAATAATTCCACAAGTTGATAAGGTAATATGTCTAGCCCCTATGGCTATCCCTTTAGGATCATTAATAATTCTAATAAAGTCTAAGACATTATCATAATTATCTAAAGGTTCACCAATTCCCATAATAACTACACTAGATATTCTCTTACCTATATCTTTTTCAATAAGTAAGATTTGTTCTACCATTTCATAAGCTCCTAAGTTACGTACTTTTTTAAGCCTTCCTGACTCACAAAAAGCACATCCCATATTACAACCTACTTCACTACTTACACAAACTGATAAACCATAATCATGTTGCATTAAGACTGCTTCAACAAAATTACCATCAAATAACTTAAATAAATATTTCTTAACTAATTTATCTTCTTGCTTCTTAGCAATACTAATCATCTCAAATGAGAAATCTTTATCTAACTTTTCTTGTAAATCCTTCCTTATATTGGACATTTTATAGAATGAATCAACTTTATGAGTATAAAGCCATTCAAAGACCTGTAAGGCTTTGAATTTCTTTTCATTTATATCTATAAAATATTGTTCTAAGTCGCTTCTTTTGATTCCATATATATTCATTCTATAAACACCTAGTATAATTATATCATAAAAGCTAAGTTTTAAAACACTAAAAAACCAACTTTTAAAAGTTGGTTTACTCCTGAAAATAATCTTCCAAAACAAACTTATTCTTTTTATGAATAATACTTATTCCATTAAAAGAATTTAAAACGCCAAATATCGTAATAACAATTACAATAACATATTTAAAAATATTAATTGTATCTTTATTTACTTCTTCAATAAACTTCCCATTTTGTATAATAATATTTATTTCATTAACTAAATAAAAGAAAAAGCAAGCAATAAGTATATATAAAATAACATTTATAAGGACAATAAATCCATCATAAATATATATATTAATCTTTTTTAAATATTTCTTACTAAATCGACCTCTAATCGCATTATTAATAACTATCTTAACAATAAAACAAATAGCTACTAAAGCTCCCGATAATAAGGCAAAACTTCTCCTTACTTCAGCATTATAATCTTTTAAAGTATATTCATCTAACTGCGTAAACAAAGTAACTTTATAATTAAAGATATTTGTACTAACAAAGATTAAAGCAATTATAATTGCTAAAATAACACTTATTTCTATAATAGTTTTTAAACATACTGTTACTATCTTAGCTTCACTCTTAATTGTATTACCATTCATTCCTACGTTATCATAATCATTATATAAATTATTAGAAACATTGGTATAATCTGGCATAACTTGGTTATTATTTGCTTTTTGATTACCTTTAGTAATATTTAAAAACCCCATAAAACCAACTCCTATTATCTTATAAAGTATACCATATTTCTTTAAACTTTAATAGTTATAATTTAATCTTCTAAATGTACTTTTAACTTCTTAATAACCTTCTTTTCAATCCTTGATATATATGACTGACTAATACCTAATATCTCTGCTACCTCTTTTTGTGTATATTCTGTCGTATTATAAAGACCATACCTCATAATCATAATCTTCTTATCTCTTTCATTTAAATTATCTAAATACTTTTTAAGTAATTCAATATCTAACTTCTTTTCATATTCTTTATATGTTACATCTTCATCAGTCCCTACTATATCTTCAAGATGTAACTCATTACCTTCTGCATCATAAGTTAATGCTTCTTCAAAACTAATATCATTAACTCTCTTCTTATTCTTTCTTAAATACATTAATATTTCATTAGATATACATCTTGAAGCATAAGTAGCTAATCTAATATTTTTATCTATCTTATAAGTATTAATTCCTTTAATAAGCCCAATTGACCCAATACTTACTAAATCTTCTAAAGTATCTAAAGAACTTTCATATTTCTTAGCAATAAATACTACTAATCTTAAATTATGTTCAATTAATTTATTTCTTGCTTCAATATCACCTTGTTGTGCCTTAATTAGATAAGCTATTTCTTCATCTTGTTTTAAAGGTGGTGGTAAGACATCACTACTACCAACAAAGAAAAATTGATTATACTTACTTTTAAAAAAACTAATTATCTTTTTAATAAAATCTATCATCTTAAGCCCTCCATGACATTACTATTTATAATACAATCAATCCCATCCATAAAAAACTTTCTTTCACTAATTCCAATTAAAAACTTATCACATATCTGACCATCTATTTCTAACTTTAAAGCTTTAAAACAAGTTAGTAAACCATGATTATTCAAAGAATTATAAGGTACATATATCGGTTTATTCATCTTCATATCTTTAACTTTATTCTTATCTAACAAGATAATACTTTTATCACTATATGGATCTTTAAGTTTATTACCAGTATCTAAATAAGCATTAACTAAAACATAATTATTATCATCAAAATATATCTTACATTTATAATAATTACTATAATTATTCTTTAACTCTTTAAAAGATAACATATATTTAAAAAATAAACCTATTGCTAAAATAACTATAATTCCATAACTAACTTTTAAATCATTTCCATTAAATAATAAACCATTATTAGTATAACTAAACTGACTATTTAAAAAATAAATACCTCCTCCCATTAACATACTAACTAAATAAAAATAAATAATATTCTTCTTTAAATAATTAAAATCTTTATAACCAAAACTAACTATTAACATTAATATTGCTACTATAAACTTATAAACCATTAAACATAACATATTAAGTCTTAAAAATAAAATAACTAAAGTAATACTTCCTATTAAAGCTCCTAACAACATTCTTTTTAAACTAGCATTTCTTCTTAAAATATAATTAACACTAAACAGCAATATTAAATCAAATATATAATTAACACCTATAACCACATCTAAATATATCTTCATCATATCACCATCATTAAGATACCATTTATTACTTATGAAAAAAGTCAAAAAAAAACGATTATAAATCGTTTTTATGCTTTATTATTTGTTTCTGATGGTGTCGTACTATCTATGGTTACTGTACTAAGCATTGTTTCTAATTTATTATAAACTTCATCATCAGTTAAACTACCATTATTTAAAATTAATAATTCAATTGTACTATTATTAAAGAAGTCACGATATACAATCCTAAATGGTTTTTCATTATAAGTAGAATTTAAGATTAACCAATTACTAGTACCAATTGTTCTTTCTCCATAATCACTTATAACATAATATCTTTCTTCCCATTGCGCCTTAACTTCTTCTTTTCTTTTAACATAAGTCGAAAATGGATTTGAATGATATATTGATAAAACAAATTGAATATTATCAGTTGTACTATTAAAAATTAATGATTCTTGTTGTTGTTCAACTGTATAACCGTCTAATACTTCAAATTTATAGCCTTCAAAATATTTATATTCTTTTTCTGGTTCAATAGGTTTTTCTGGATCCTCAGGTTCATTTGGTGTTTCAGGTAACTCAGGATCTTTTTTATTAGAATCATCGCCACCTAAAATTATTTCATCTCCACCTTCAACCGCTTTAGGTTCCGGAGTTAAAACTTTAACTAAAACTACCCCAAATCCAACTAATAAGATAAGAGCAATAACTGCTGCAATTAAATATTTATTTTTATCATTAGGATTACTAGTAGAATTTTTACTATCACTGGATTTATTATTAAAAAAGGAAAAATTATCATCGACAGATAATGAATTGTTAATTTTTTTTGGTGTATTATTTATACGATCTTCAGCATTACTAAAAGGATTATTTGCATAATCATGATAATCAACTATTACACCACAAACATGGCAAACTGTATCTCCAGGTTTTAATTCTGATCCACAAATCTTACACTTCATTCCTATCACTCCTTTCCTTTTAAGACCTATCTACTATAAAAAGTATAACACATTTACATAAATTTAAACTAAAAAAAAGCAGGACTTAACACCTGCCTTACTTATTAATAGTCATCTCTATTTCTTAAAAATGGTGGAATATCAACATTATCAAATTCATCTTCATCTCTCATATATGAAGTATTTTGTGGTAGATCATTATCTAATCCTCCACCAATTTGTTCTCTTGCATCATCAAATCCTGTTGCGATAACTGTAACGATAACTTCGTCATTTAAGTTTTCATTAATTACAGCACCAAAGATTGTATTAATATCTGTATTAGCTGCATTTCTTACTACTTCAGCCGCATCTTCTGCTTCAAATAAAGTAAGTGAATTACCACCAGTTATATTAATAATTGCATCTGTAGCGCCATCAATAGTTGTTTCAAGTAATGGTGAAGCTACCGCTTGTTTAGCTGCTTCGATAGCTCTATCTTCACCAACACCAATACCTATACCAATAATTGCATTACCTCTATTTTGCATTACGGCTTTTACATCGGCAAAGTCTAGGTTAACTAAACCAGATACAGCAATTAAATCAGATATTGATTGAACACCTCTTCTTAATACATTATCAACTTCTTTAAATGCTTCTAAGATTGGTGTTGTTCTATCTATCATATCTCTTAAGCGATCATTAGGAATAACAATAATTGTATCAACATGTTTTTTAAGTTC
>CANQOH010000042.1 GCA_947625425.1 uncultured Bacilli bacterium | reverse complement strand
AACCAGTGACCTACGCGTTACGAGGGCGTTGCACTACCACTGTGCTAAGTCGGCCTAAGTAAATTATACACATTTTTGCACAAAATAGAAATATTTTAAATAAATTTTTTTGATTAATGGTATAATACATTTAGAATAAAGGAGTTGTCTATAATGAATTGTGTTTCTTTAAAAGGACTTAAAAAGTTTGAAGTTAGTAAAATAAATGAACCTCGTTCAACTAAAGGTTCTGTAGTAATCGATGTTAAAAAAGCTGGAATATGTGGATCAGATATTCACTATTGGGTTATGGGAGCTCCAGAAGGCTTAGTAATGGGCCATGAATTCTGTGGAGTAGTTACTAATCCTGGTAGTCGTGAAGATTTAAAAATTGGTGATCGTGTTACAGCTTTACCTATTTCTCCTTGTGGTCATTGCCCAGCTTGTTTAAGTGGTAACCCTCAATATTGTCCAGATACATGGACATATGCTGTTGGCTTATCTCTAACTAACCCAGGTGCATATGCAGAAAAAACATCTATTCGTCCTGATTTAGTAATCAAAGTTCCAAGTAACATAACTGATGCTGAAGTAGCAATGGTTGAACCAACTGCTGTTGGTCTTCATGCCGTAAATCTAGCTGATATAAAAATCGGTTCTAAAGTATTAGTTATCGGTGCTGGTATCATTGGTGATATTTGTGCTATGTTTGCTAAAATGAATGGTGCCTCTTATGTAGCAGTTAGTGAAACAAATGAAGCTCGAGGTGAAAAAGCCGTTAGTTTAAAATGTGCTGATGAATTCTTCAATGCTAAAGATCCAAATTTTATGGAAAAAGCTCGTAAGAATTGTCCATATGGTTATGATTATGTCTTCGATTGCTCTGGTAATTCAGCAGCTGTTAGTACAGCCTTAGCCATGGCTAAACCTAATGGAACAGTTGTAATGGTCGGCGTATCAATGGATAGTATAACTATTCCATCAGTTCTAATCGTTATGCATGAATTAAAAGTCCTAGGAGCTATTGGTTATACTGTAGATGAATTTAAAGAATGTGTTGATTTAATGTCGACAAGAAAAATAGATATGTTAAAATTTGTTGATGATATCGTTGGTCTAGATGGCGTTCAAAATGCTTATGAAAGATTAACATCTGGTACTGATGATGCTATTAAGATACTAATAGATCCACAAAAATAATGCCGAAAAGCATTATTTTTAATTGTTTAAAATATTTAATTAAGATATAATTTTATTATCATAGGGTGGTTTAAAATGAAGAAAAAGACTTGGAAAAGTGAATATCAAAGAAAAAAATTCATGAATCGAAAAACTATTAAAAAACTAAACAATCGTCAAGAAAGAATAATTGCTATTATGTTAGATCTACAAGGAACACTAGACGATATGACTGATGAAACAGCAGAAATATTTATGGAGCAACTAACTAAACTAAAAACTAAATTTAGTGCTCATAAAGTATTAATTAATATTTCCACTCATATTGACCTTCCATCTTCTACTTTAGATAAATACATGACTATCTTAAACCGCCATTTAAAGCCAAATATTATCTTAGATGATGCTACTTATTTATTTGGTACATATAATTTCTATACTAAAGAATGCCAACCATTACCAAATAAACAGAATAACTATAATAAAACTGAAATCTTTGAAAGTCGTTATTTAGGAAATCCTAAATACGATATCATATGGTTTGGTATAGTTGATGATGCCTTAAATCCCAATTACTTTCGTAAATTTCAATATCATCGACCAATGGCTGAATTTATTCCTTCTCTAAGTAATGAAGATAACAAAAAATATGATAACTTAATGAGTATCAGTACTTTTACTAAAGGATTTCTAGGTGTCATCGAATGTTTTGATACTTATTTAAATAGAATTAAAGATATCCCATCTCATAGTATAGAAGAAGCTCAAAAAGCTATTCTTCCTTATTTAGATAAATCAGATATAACAACATTATTTTATAATAAAAGATATAAAGATATCTTAGCTTCACTTAACGCTAATAAAATAGACGTTAAAAACTATGAAGACATAATGCGTGAACTTCATCTTACCCTATCTATGGTCGAAGTTAATGAAGAAGAATTATCAATAATTAAGGACATATTTAAATATATAAAAGGCCATATAAATCCCCAAAATAAACACTTACTAGAATATAAAAGATTAGAAGAAACACTTAACCCATAAATGTTTCTTTTTTTATTAAATAAATAATTAAAATATGATATTATATTTACGGAGGTTTTTAAAATGGCAAGAGTTGCAGTTGTTTTAGGTTTAAATTATGGGGATGAAGGTAAAGGTAAAGTATCTACTTTCTTGGCTAAAGATAGTGATATAGCATTAAGATGTACAGGAGGTAATAACGCTGGTCACACAGTAGAATTTAATGGTGACAAAATAGTCTTCCATTTAATTCCATCAGGTATCTTAAATGAAGGAACTGATGCCGTAATTGGTAACGGCGTTGTTATTGATCCAAAAGTTTTATTTGAAGAAATAGAAGTGTTAAAACAACACAATGTTGATTTAACAAAATTACATATCAGTACTAGAGCTCATCTAATCTTCCCTTATCATATTGCAGAAGATAAATTACAAGAATTCTTAAAGGGTGACGATAAAGTTGGTACTACTGCTCGTGGTATCGGACCTTGTTACATGGATAAAGCTAATCGTATTGGTTTAAGAGTAATTGATATGTATAGTGATTCATTTGAAAGAAAACTAAGAAGAAATATCCAAAATAAAAATAAAGTCTTTGAACTATATGGTTTTGAAACTTTAAATGAAGATGAAATAGTTAAAGATTACTTAAATTATCGTGATATGATGAAGCCATATGTTATGGATACAGTATCATACTTACATAAAGCTATTGAAGATAATAAGACTATCGTTTGTGAAGGAGCCCAAGCTACTGGTCTAGATATGGACTTAGGTGACTATCCAATGGTTACTTCATCTAATCCAACTATCGGTGGTATTCAAACAGGGAGTGGTTTAGGTGCTAGAGATCTAAACGAAGTTTATGGTGTATGCAAAGCCTATGCTTCACGTGTTGGTGAAGGACCATTTATAACTGAGCAAAATAATGAAACTGGCGATACAATTCGTGAATTAGGTCATGAATATGGTGCTACTACTAAAAGACCACGCCGTTGTGGTTGGATGGACTTAGTAGCTTTAAAATATGCAGTAAGAGTTAATGGTGTAACTGGTTTAGCCCTAAATCACTTAGATACTATTGGTAAACTAGGTACAGCTAAATTATGTGTAGGTTACAAACTAAATAATAAAGTCTATGATGAAAGTAGTGACGATATTATCGGTCATGAAAACGAAGTTGAACCAGTATATGAAGAATTTAAAACAACATATGATATCAAAGGTGAAACAAACTATGATAACTTGCCAGACCAAGCTAAAAAATATATTGAAAGAATTGAAAGACATCTAGGTATACCTGTTAAATTCATCGGTACAGGCCCAGATAATGAAGATATGATTATTAGATAAGAAGACTAGATACCTAGTCTTTTTTACTTGTGAATAAATAATAAGTTGTAAACAAACAGCATAAAATGTTATAATCAAGTCTGTATTTACTAGAAGTTTTAAGCTTTTTGTGTTAATCTAACTAATTAAAGGGATTCACGGGGTGAAATTATGAAACAGCTAGACAAAATTAATAACATCAATGATATTAAGAATTTAAACTTAAAAGAAAAAAAAGAACTAGCTAATGAAATAAGAGAATTCTTAATTGAAAAAGTATCTAAAAATGGTGGCCATCTAGCTTCTAATTTAGGTATCGTTGAACTAACGATATCTCTTTGTGATGTCTTTAATTTTGCCTATGATAAAATCGTCTTTGATGTCGGCCATCAAAGTTATGTCTATAAAATCCTAACCGGTCGTAAAGACCAATTCGATACTTTAAGACAATATAAAGGTTTAAGAGGTTTCCCTTATAAAAAAGAAAGTCCATATGACTACTTTGAAACTGGTCATAGTAGTACATCTATTAGTGCTACAATTGGTATGGCAAGAGCTCGTGACCTACTACACGAAGATTACAATATCGTTGCCGTTATTGGTGATGGGGCTATCTCTAACGGCCTATCTTTAGAAGCAATCAATGATATTGGTTTTAATAAAACTAAATTAATAATTATCTTAAATGATAACGGAATGAGTATTTCTTCTAATGTCGGCGGCCTATCAAGTTACTTAAGTCGTTTAAGTTTAAATGAAAGATATATAAAACTTAAAAATAAAATTAAATATTGTTTAGATGATACTAAAATTGGTACTTTTTCTATCAATATTCTATCTCGTATAAAAGATGGTATTAGAAAAACCTTAGTTCCTTCCAAATATTTTGAAGATATGGGCTTAACTTATATTGGTCCAATCGATGGTCATAATATTAATGAAATAGAAAAAGTTTTAAAAAGAGCTAAAAAAATTGATGGCCCAGTAATTATTCATACTGTTACTAAAAAAGGTAAAGGCTATACATTCGCTGAAGAAAATCCTGAAAAATACCATGGTGTTTCAGCTTTTGATAAAGAAGTTGGTGTTTTATCAAGTGGTAAAAAAACCTACTCCAGTGCTTTTGGTGATTCCTTAACTAATATAGCTGCTCATAATAAAAAAGTTGTGGCTATCACAGCTGCTATGCAAGATGGTGTTGGCTTAGAAAAATTTGCTAAAAAATACCCAGATCGTTATTTTGATGTTGGTATTTCTGAAGAACATGCTGTAACTTTAGCAGCTGGTATGTCTGTTTCAAAATTAAAACCCGTCTTTGCTGTCTACTCTACTTTCTTACAACGTGGTTTTGATGAAATAGTTCATGACGTTTGTATGCAAAATTCCCCAGTTGTCTTTGCTATTGATCGTGCAGGTCTTGTTGGTAATGATGGTGAAACTCACCAAGGTATCTTAGATTTATCATATCTATCTATAATTCCTAATATGACAATTATTTCCCCTAAATGTATTCCTGAACTAGATATTCTCTTAAAATGGTCCGTTAAACAAAACTTTCCTATCGCCATCCGTTATCCCCGCGGTGGTGATTACATCGAAATGAAACCACTAAAAGAAATAAAATATGGTAAATGGGAATACATTACTAAAGGTCAAGACTTAACAGTCATCGCCACTGGTAAAATGGTTCAAAAAGTGTGCCAAATAATAAGTAAAAATGATTTAAACATAACTCTTATTAATGCCACCTTCATAAAACCTCTAGATATCGATGCTTTAAAAAAAATTATCAAAAATAAAGATAATGTTCTAACTTTAGAAGATAATCTAATTAATGGCGGTTTAGGTCATAATATTTTACTTGCTCTAAATAATCTTAATTTTAAAGGCCAAATAAAAATCCTAGGTTTTAATGATAAATTTATTGAACAAGGTACAATCGAAGAACTATATACTCAAGAACATTTAGATAATGAATCTATTAAAGAAGAAATAAATAAACTATTAAAATAAGAACTTTATCACAAAATAAGTTCTTTTTTTATTCATCAACCACCACTTGGTATTCATCTTTATATATAATATTATTAATTTCATTATATACTTTAATTTTTATTTTATCTCCATCTAAGTATTCACTAATTATTGGTAATGTTCTAGTTTTAAAGTATTCATAACCCTTCTCCGTAAAATAAGATCGATTATTACTAGCATAAGAAGGAGGTTTAGGTAACCAAGTAAATTCTTCTTTATTTAGTAATTCTTGCCAAATATCTTTACCTACCATTATCTTTAATTCATTATATATTCCTTTATTATTATAAGTTACACGATAAAAACTCATATTATCACCAATTAATATTTTATCATAAATACTTATATTATTATAAAATTAACTAATACTAATAATAGGTGATTATTTATGGAAATCTTAACTCGTTCACTTATTATGTTTATAATTTTATTTATAATAGTTAAATTACTAGGTAAAAAACAAATTAAAAGTCTTACTTTATATGATTATGTCTTAAGTATAACTATTGGTTCTATAACTGCTGATACGATAATAAGTCTAGATACTCCTTTAATAGATGGTATTATTGCTCTATCTATCTTTGGTATTATCGGTATTATTTTATCTCTAATTACTAGTCATAATCATCCGGCAGAAGAAATCGTTGATGGTGAACCATTAGTATTATTTGAAAATGACAACTTTAATTATCCAAACTTAGAAACCGCTAAAATAAGCATTGCTAAACTATTAGAACATTGTCGTTTAAAAAACTGTTTTGATATTAATGAACTCGGTTGTGCTATTCTAGAACCATCTGGTGATATCTCTATTTTATTAAAAGAACAATACCAACCAGTAACAAGTAATGACTTAAAACAAGATATTCAAAGAAATACAAAAAAACAAACTTATAGTTATGAAATAATTGTTGATGGATCAATTAATGAATCAGAACTAAAAAGAGCTAAGAAAAATAAATTATGGTTAAATACCTATTTAAAAGATATTAATAAAAAAATCGAAGATATAAGTTTATTATCAATAGATAAGAATGACAAAGTAACAACCTTTTATCGAATTTAAAAAGACCAATTAAGGTCTTTTTTATAATTCTAAAATATATTTTTTATATAATTCAGCAACTCTTAAAGCTTGTTCTTCTTCCTCATCTGTATATTCATCATCATAAAAATCATTTGAAGAACCACTATAATCCAACATTTTATTACTTCCATCATTATAAACAAATTCAATTGCAAAATTTTCATTTATTCCTTTACTAAGTAAGATATCATTTAAAACATGACAATATATTTGACCATCTTCTAATTTCCTATAATAATTAAAACTTTTATCCAAATAATTAACTCCTAAATACTCATCATCTCCGACTTTCTTTACTAAGCAACTACTACAATATACATAATCGTAACTTCTATCATTTTTATCTTCAATGAATCCTTCTTTTTTCAATTTATTATAATAATCTTCTGTCTTTTTATAAGATTCTAAATCAATTACTCGACTCTCACCATACCCCATTGGCAGATTTTTTATATTTACAAACCTATCATTACTTAGAATCTTATTCATTTCTATATTTATTTTTTCTAAAACTAATTCTTTATCCTTTTTATATAGTATAAATAAATAAAGATTAGAAACATTATCCTTATTATCTAGTTTATCCAACATTTCATAATCACCATAATCACCTATAAGGATATTGTTATTTTTATATAACATACTTTCACTAAAACAATCACTCTTATTTGATTCAACTAATATATAATCATCATTTTCTTTTACAGCCACAGTTATACTTTGAATATCACTATAATCAATAGTTTCACTTCTTAAATCACCAATATCAAGGATTGTATTAATATTTGATTTAACAAACATCCCATTTTTAATCGTAAAGTTTTCACTTTGTCCTTCTAAAGAATAAATATTTATCTTTTTAAAAGAATTAATAAAATATCCCAGTAGAAAAAGCACTAATATAAACAAACAACTTATTATCATTTTAATCTTTTTTTGTTTCTTATCCATTTGTGCTTTATAAGCTAAATACTCTCCTAATACATCAGTATTCTTATTTTTAGTCTTACTACCTCTTAATAATTCATCTGTCGTTATATCTAAAGTACGACATAAAATTCCAAAATATGAATAATCTGGTAAACCTCTACCATTCTCCCATTTACTAATTGTTTTATCACTACAACCTATTTTATCTGCTAATTCTTGTTGAGTAAGTCCTTTTTCTTTACGACATTGCGCGATAAATTTACCTATTTGTATTTGATCCATAATTATTCTCCTCTTTGAAATTTATTATACTAAAAATAAGCTATAAAGTATCTCTACGAACTGTATACATCATTAAAAACTTTATAACTCCAAATAAAAAAGATGATTTTAAAACATAAAACCACCTTTTTTAAAAAAATTAATTTTTACCATTCTTCATTCTCTTTATATTCGCTTGCTTGATCCCAATTTTCAATTTTTCTAATATCATTAATATTTTTTACATAATTAGGAATTCTAGATAATAACTTCGTAACTTCCATACCTTCTTTTTCAGTAGTAAGTATATTTTTACTACTATCATCTTCTAGTAGTAATTCACTAGATTGAATTATATCATTATTATTTTTTACTGTATTCATAGCATTCACCTCAATTTAGGTATTAAAAAAGCCCTTATATAAAGGCTTTAACAAACATTATGGTGGAGTAGAGGAGAATCGAACTCCTGTCCAAACTACCTTGATATATAACATCTACAAGTTTAGTTAGATTTATAATTTCACTAGGTAGCCGGCTATAACGTACCTACTATCCTAGC
>CANQOH010000041.1 GCA_947625425.1 uncultured Bacilli bacterium | reverse complement strand
CAAAGATCATTTTTGCAACTTTTTCCGTGTTGCATTAGTAATATACCAAATCATAATTCCTTTTGTCAACTTTTTTTAAGGTTTTTCTTAAAAAATCGAATTTTTGGACATTTTCTAATGCTTTTTCCCGTAAAAGTAATTCAATTATATCATATTAAAAGGTATTGTCAAATTTAAATCGATAATTTTAAGATAGTTTTTTATTATGGAGTTATAACATTAAATTATATCTCTTTTTATTATATGTTTTAAGTTATAAATTATTACAAAAAAAAGATATTAACTAGTAATATCTTTTATCTTGGCAATCTTATTATTTCAAATAAGAATAATAGATATATCCCCATATATAAAGATGTTTTAAATCTTAACATTTCATATGCACCAACAATTTTATCAATTCCTGATACTAACCAAGATTCTTTGTATTTAGGAACGACAGAACTACATGGAAACATGTGAGATTTGATTATATCTTGTTGAATGTTGTTTAATTCATAGTATTTTAAACTATTTTCTAAAGCTTTAGATGGATGGTCTTTTAATTTTTGGGCACCATTTTCATCAGCTAAATCTTCATCGATAAAGAAATCATGAAGTAAAGCAGCTCTAGTAGTTTCATTAATACTTTTTATATTAAATTTATTACATATTTGATATGTCCATTTAGCGACACGCATTGAATGATCATATCTTGTAATACCATGATGTAATTCTTTATTTAATCTATTAAAATCTTTATTATCAGTTATATCCTTAATTAACGAGTAAAAGTCTTCTGTACTTTGTTTACTCATCCAAAATCACCTCGGACTTCGTCATTATAACATATATATAAAATATTAGCAAATTGTTAACTTTTAGTTGCTATATTAATTTTAATATATTTTTGAGTAATTTAGAACCTTTTTTAAATATAAGACTGTAAAGTTTAAAATAAATTATTTTCTTATTTATTAATTTGTGAAATTCTATTTTTAATTCTTTCTAAACCTAATAATTGAAGAATAACATATAGGTCTGGAGTTTGGGATTTAGATGTTACTCCTACTCTAATAATGTTAGAAATATCAGCAACACTACCCTTGTATTTATCAGGATTTGCCTTATATTCTTTCATATCAGAGCAATAACCTAACTTATCTGTCATTTCTTTCATTTTATTAAACCAAGTATCTTTGTCATCAGCTTCATTATAGTATTCATTAAAGTAAGTATTTAAGACATTACTTATTTCTTCTTGAGTTAAGTTTTCT
Organism: uncultured Bacilli bacterium; assembly: GCA_947625425.1. Next base: position 7,714 of record CANQOH010000041.1, on the reverse strand, counting down.
GCGAATTCATAGTTGACATCAGTAAATAGTTCATCGAACATATACCAGATTTGACTTTTAACTTCAGATAGACAAGCATAATCTTTACGTGGCTTCTTTTGTTCTCTTTCAATATTTAAAACATTAGTAGTATATTCTTTATATTTATTTATTAATTCATTAAATTCTTTATCATAAGTTTTTGACCAATTATCTAATAAATCAAATACTTCAGTAGCTTTTAAACGACTTAAGTAGTTTTTAGAAATGTTATCTAGTTTATCTAAATCAAATAAGGCACCAGAAGCAGACATTTTCTTTGGGGAAAATTCAAATTCAGTAAATGGAGCATCAGGATGACCTTCACGCCAAGCTTCGTAGTTAGAATTAATAATAGTCATAATACTTTCAGTTAAAGCATATTTAGGATAACCTTTTTCTTCATAATAGGTCATACGAGCTTCAGGATCTAAACGTTTAGATATTTTTCTAATCTTATCACCATCTTTTTTAATAATTAATGGTGTGTGAACATATTTAGGCATTTTGAAACCAAAAGTTTTAAACAATTCATAGTGAACTGGAATAGAACTTATCCACTCTTGACCACGAACTACATGAGTTGTACGCATTAAATGATCATCAACTAGATGAGCAAAATGATATGTTGGTAATAAGTTACTAGATTTCATAATTGGAATATCAATATCATTTTCAGGGAATTCCATTTCACCATTAGCTAAGTCAACAAATTTAAATTTACGATTAAAATCACCAGAACTCTTTAATCTGATAGTATATTTTTCACCATTTTTAATACGTTCAGCAGCTTCATCTGGAGTTAAGTTACGATATTTGGCATAACGACCATAAATACCAATTCTTCTTTTATCACGACTTTGAGATTCACGAATAGAATCCATTTCTTCTTGCGTTAAGAAACATGGATAAGCTTTACCTTCAATAATTAAATGTTTAATAAAAGCATGATAAATTTCTTTTCTTTCTGATTGAATATATGGACCATATAATCCTTTTTCATCATTAATATCACGATATTCATATTCATCTGGAATATAATCATATTGATCTAAGATATGACGAATAGCTTCAACAGCACCTTCGATTTCACGGGCACTATCAGTATCTTCATTTCTTAAATAGAAAACTCCTTTACTTTGACGAGCTAGTAAGTAATCAATCGTAACAGACATAAAGTTACCAATATGCATAAAGCCAGTTGGTGATGGAGCAAATCTTGTTACTTTAGCTCCTTCTGGTAAATCTCTTTCAGGATACATTTTTTCATAATCCTCAATTGTTTTTGTGATATTTGGGAATATCAAATCAGCTAAATCTTTGGTAGTCATTTTCATCTTCCTTTCTAAATAAAAAAACATTTCTTCCTAAAGGACGAAATGTTTCGTGGTACCACCTTAATTTGTGTTATTAACACCTTATTTGTTTTAACGCTGCTAGCGGAATAACTTATATACATTATTCAACTCCAAAGTTTCTTCAATTAATATATATGTTTCTTTACACCAACCAGAAACTCTCTTTGATACATTGATTAATCTACTCTTCTTTTTCTTCGTTTGTGGTTTCATTATAGTAAATTTATTTTTTATTGTCAATTAGTATTTTGGTTACTTGGTTTAAATCTTTTAGTCATACGTGATTCAGTTCTTCTTTGTTCGATTTCTGGTCTTACAGTAATTGATTCTTCATTAGCAAGTCTTATTTCATCATCAATAACGGCTAGATGTTTGATATTTATTTTAGATATCACTTTTTCAAAGAAGATAAATTCAACATCTAAGAAACCCATTAAAGGACGATATTCATAACCAGCAAATGGATCATCAGATAATGATGGAATATATATTAGTTTATTTTCTCTATTTTTAGCTTTATGACTATGACCTTTAAAGACAATGGTGGCATTATCAGTAATTTCTTTTCGCTTTTTTGAACGAGTTAAATCATGAGTAATACCGATGGTGTCATCTTTTAGACGAATAAGAGCTGAGCCATAACCTAGAGAGACTAAATCATATCTTCTTTCTTCTAAATATCTAGCAAGATCAAAACCATTATCAGCTATACTTTTAAAATCATGATTACCATAGAGATTATAACTGACAATATTATTAACAGCGGGATAGATACGTAAAACTTTACGAGCTTGAGCAATATCTGATTTGGTTTTTAAAATATTAAGTCGATCTTCATAAACATTTTCAATAACATCACCGCCATTAAATAAATTGTGAATATCATGTTTTTGTAAATAAGCAAAGACTAATTTTAGTAATTCAGGTTTTTCATAGATACTACCAATATGTAAGTCAGAGATAAAGACAGCACGGAAGATACGATCTCTAACATTAATTCTAATAACATTATTTTCAGGATTTAAATTTAAGTTATGACTTACTTTAGCAAAGACTTGACCATCAGAAAAATATGATTTGGTTAAATTAAAGCCATTATTTTTTATTTGTTTTAAGATAAAACTCAATTCACGATTAGACAAAGATAGTCTCTTTTGGATTTCATTTAAGCTTAATCCATCAATCATTAATTTAATAACTATATTGGTTGCTTGAGACATATCTTCACCTACTTACTATTTATTCACAGGTTGCATTTATAACAAAGACTTGTTCATATTTTTTATTTTGATCAGTTATACTTAAAGATGTATTAATGGAGGTTAGATGACTATAATCATCAGTTAAGACTTTATCACCATCATAGATTTTAGTAGTGATGGAAATATTAGCTTTTTCAGCATATTTAAATAAATCATAAGATATAATTTGATTATTAGGATCTTTTAGGGATGAACAATCAATATTTATATTGTATGTATGTTTATTATCTTCTAGTTTTATTTCATTATTTAAGATACTTAAAGAAGATAAAGGCATTTTAGATACCTCATACATTTCTTTATATAAATTATAGTTTTTAAAAAAGATAATGATTAAAACAATAATAAGTAATGATATTAGGAATATAAAAAATTTTTTTTCAAATTTCATATCATCACCCACCTATGTTTTCTTCTATAATAAATATACTACTTTTTAGCAATTAATTAAATATATAGACGGAAATTTGACAAAGAAAAAAACATTCTTTTTATAAGAATGTCTTGTTTATTAAATGGTGACCTGTACGGGATTCGGACCCGTGTATGTAACCTTGAGAGGGTTATGTGTTAAACCGCTTCACCAACAGGCCTTCAACATAGTTAATTTTAACATACGATAGTTTTTTTGACAATTAAAAAATACTTCATAAAGAAGTATTAATATATTAGCCATTAACTACACCATGGGATACACCATATAATTCAGTGATAGTATCAAGAGCTCCTCCACTCATTGAACCAATATAACCATAGACCATTTTACCATTTTTGATAATAACAGTCATTGGTGTTAAACCCATAAAGTCATAAAATTTACCTTTTTGACCATCTTGTTCATAGTCGATATCTAATTTTTTAATAAAGTTTTTATAGGCATCAGACTCCATATCAACATTTTCTAAATTTAAGTAATAAACTTTATAATTATATTTAATCATTTCATAATTAAGAGTCTCTGCATATTTAATAGTAGCACTACAAGTATCAGTTCCTATTAGTAAAAGTTTAGCATCGGAATCTTTAAAAAGAAAATCAATTCCGGAGATATCAACTGGAGTATATAAAGAACTATCAAGAGTTTCTGGTTTTTCTTCGTGATTAACAAATAAAGTAATACATACAACTACTAAACAAGCAATAATAACTAAGTAAATAGCCATATTATTTTTTAAATGTTCTACTACTTTATTCATTCTTTTGACCTCTAATCAAATTAGTAATAGCTTTAATAGCCACATTTATTTCTTTATCAACATCAAAATCAGTATTATTAGAGATACCTCTTTTTTCTAGTTCTTGATTCCAAACAACTAATAATACAGCAGCAGCTTTTAATCTTAAAACACTTGAAACAACATATAATGCAGCAGTTTCCATTTCACTACATAAAGCACCAGCTTTAATCCAAGCATTCCATTTATTTTCTAGTTCATAACTAACTGGCATTTTTTCTGGGTCATGTTGACCATAAAAAGAATCTTTACATTGAACAATACCAACATGATTAGGATAACCTAATTCATCAGCAGCTTTTTTTAAAGCATTAGTTAATTCGATATTAGCGATAGCAGGAAATTCAACAGGAACATATTCTTTACTAGTTCCTTCTTGTCTAATAGCCGCCTCGGCAATAACGATATCACCAGCATTAACATCAAGTTGCATGCCACCACTAGTACCAACTCTGATTAAGTTTTCAATTCCGACTTGAGCTAATTCTTCAACGCAAATAGCAGTAGATGGTCCACCCATACCAGTCGAAATAACTAATACCTTTTCACCATCTATATCACCTAAATAACTAGTATACTCACGATTAACTCCTAATTTATATGAATTACTTAATTTAGAAGCAATCTTTTCGACACGACCAGGATCGCCAGGTAAAATAGCATATTTAGCACCTTTAAGATCTTCTTTGGTTAAACCTATATGATACATTTTTTCTGTTTGTTGCATAATAAAACCTCCTAAAATTTAAAACTCTCTGGTAATAATTCAGCAATAGTATATGAATAAAGTTTATTTTCATTGTCATCATAAGTATAGATTTTAAAATCTGGACTAGTATATTCACTTAAGAATTGACGACAATAACCGCATGGTAAAGTCTTACTAAATTGTTCAGCATCTAATTTTTTAGCAACAACGGCGATTGAGACAAATTCTTTTTGACCAGCGGTTAAAGCTTTAACAAAAGCTGAACGTTCAGCACAAATAGCTTGAATACCATCATTTTCAATATTAAAACCAGTATAGATAGTTCCATCTTGACATAGTAGTGCGGCCCCAACAGTAAAATTAGAATACTTACAACAGAAGTTTTGTTTAGCTATTTCTTTAGCTTCAGTAATTAATTTTAAAACTAATTCATTATCCATAGTATCACCTGTTAATATTTTAACATAAATAAAAAGAAAAGACTATTGTCTTTCCCTTAGTTAATTTCAAATACATATCCAGGATTTGATTGATTTTTTAGTTTAGGTAAATTAATAACTTCTTTAGAATTTAATACCTTATTATAATAAGCAAGTAATTCTTTTTCAGAATCAATTTCAGATAACGTAGCATTACTATATAAATAAGAAATTTGAAATAGTTTAAAATCTTCTGGTAATTTAAATTCATCTTCAACATAATCTTGATAAGTAAATAAATCTAATTGAATTGGTTTAAGTTCTTCTTTAACTGGTTTTTCAATAATGTTTTTGTTTTCAATGAAGATATCAGGTTTTAAACCATCTTTATTTAAAGCTACAATGTATTCATTACCATAATAGATATCCCAAAATAATTTAGCATTTCCTTTTAAGTGTTCTCTTAATTTAGAATAAGTTTTAAAAGTTGTTAATGGGGAGTAATGATTTTTATTAGTAGTAAAATCATCGATATAACATAAGAATTCTTTATATTCTTTAGAATCTAAGATTAAAGCAGCAGCGAATTTTAAGTCATTAATAAATTGATTATCATCATTAAAATCTTTAATAATGTATTTATTGTTACGATCTAAGAAGATTTTCTTTATACGATTTTCTTCAGTATCATGAAGATATTCTTCTAAAGATATTTCACGAGAGTTTGCGTAGTATATATTATGAACTTCTTTAACAACTTTAATTAATTCACTTAATTCATATAAATTAAGAAAACCAATAGTTCTACTTAATATTTCTAAAAATAAAGGTATATTTATGTTTTTAGCTTTATAATAAGCAATATTTTTTAATAAAGATGAAATTAGGTCTTCGGAAATATTTAATTTTTTTAAGAACTCATAGATATCTAAAATAGTCTTTTTATCGTAACCTATTTGTTCTCTATTATATGAAGTGTAATTAAAATGTTTTAGAAATTCATTAATTTCTAAATTATTTCTCATACAACAAAACCCCTCTTCTTGTCATAAATTTTACACTTTAGAGGGGGGTTAGTCAAATTTTGCTCTAGTTAGCATATTCACTCGTTAGACCAAAATATGTTTCAACAGTGATCCATTTACCATTATTATATAATATTTCCGCTAATTCTTTACCAACATAACGATAATGCCATGGTTCGTACATATAACCAGTTTCATTATCTTTACCTTTAGGATATCTTAAGATAAAACCATATTTATAAGCATTAGCAAATAACCATTTACCATCAGCACGATCTTCTAGAGCTTCTTTAATCCAGTTTAAATCCATAGCAGTACCAGTTTGATGCTCTGAATGACCAGGACGAGCAGAATAAGTATCAGCTTCAGCTGTACCACTTTCTCTAACATGACGATTATAAATATTAGATTGTTTTTCATAAGAACGGAAACCACTTTGAATATTAACATTGATATTATCTAATTTAGCACCAGCAACCATTTTATTAAAAGCTTCTTCCGTTTCTTTTTCTAAGCCAGTTCCATAGTCTTCTGGTACAGAATAGGTTTTATTTGCAATGATGAAACCTTCAATATAAGTTATACCATTTAATTCAATACCTTCAAAACCTTTAGAAGTTGTAAAAGTTTGGTAATTACCTTCTTCTAGTTTACTTAAATCTAAATTAATACCATCCATATATACTTTTAAAGTAAAATCTTCAGTGGCTTTATTACCACTAGAATCAGTAGCGACATATTGTAAGTTATAATTACCTGATTTACCAAAGTCATAATCGCCTTCAATAGAAACAGTTAAATTTTCATTTGAATTATCAGTAACTGTAACATTTTGTAATAAATCTACTTCATTACCTACTTTAGTTCTAAACATTTTATTTTCGGCTATAATTATTGGCTTTTCAGTATCTTTATTATCATTTTTATATTCTTTTGTAGAAGTATTGGTCTTTGAATCATTATCATTAAGAAAGTGATTAACACCAAAATAAAGAGGAATACCGATTATTAATAAAATAAGAATTATTAAAAGTACTTTACCTGTTTTTGATAACTTCTTTGGTTTTTTCTTCATATTAATCACTCTTTCTAACTTAAATAAATATATCACTTTTAGACTTTATTTTCAATTTATCAAAGATGATATTTTTGTTATAATATGAGTGGTGATATGAATGGATGAATTAAAGATTAAAGGTGTTTATAAACATTTTAAAGGCGATTATTACTTAGTAGAAGATGTGGCTTTAAGTAGTGATGATGGAGTTACTAAATATGTTATTTATCGTAAGTTATATGGTGATGGTGGCTTATTTATTAGAGAATTAAGTGACTTTTTAGAAGATGTTAACAAAGATAAATATCCTAATGTTAAACAAAAGAAAAAATTTGAATATCAAGAGATAGTTAGTAAAAGAGAAAGTTTTACAAAATAAAAGAAGAAATCAATTTATTTCTTCTTTTTAATTTATTTAAGACGATTTTTAGTTAACTCATAAACTTTTACATTAGCACGACAAACATTTTCTTCAGTTAAACTATCAAGTAAGTAACTTGGGTTTTCGTTATGACAATTACTTAATGTTTTTTCAAATGCACTAAGCAATTCTTTATTAACACCTATTCTAGTTAAATAAGTCATATATTCATAGAATTCTTCAACACTCATACTACTTACTCTTCCACCA
>CANQOH010000040.1 GCA_947625425.1 uncultured Bacilli bacterium | reverse complement strand
CCAAAGAAATTAGAAGTACGTTTATCGAAAAATAATTATAATGGAACTTCCATTGCTAGTGTTAGTGTAGCTTGTCACGAATGTGGTCATGCTATTCAAGATAAAGAAGGTTACTTATTTATGCGTATTAGAGCTAGTTTAGTTCCGTTAGTTAACTTTTCATCTTATGCTGGCTATATATCTATTCTCTTAGGTTGTATACTTGGTGCTATTAACTTAATCTGGTTTGGTATTATTTTAGAAATAATTATTTTATTATTCCAACTAATAACACTACCAGTTGAAATAAATGCTAGTTCAAGAGCTTTAAAAGAACTTGATTATGCTCACTTTTTTACTAGTAAAGAATTAAAATCTGGTAAAAAAGTTTTAACTGCTGCTGCGATGACATATGTCGCTAGTGTTGCAACAACTTTAATTCAAATTTTAAGATTAATTTTAATGTTTAATCGTCGTGAAAATTAAAATATAGAAAGAAGAATAAAAATGAAATCAATTCAAAAAAAATTAAAACAAGATAGTTACGAATCAATCTTCTTTAGTTGTGTAACTATCTTACTTGGTCTTATTATGATAATATTTTCTAAAAATATTTTAGATATTATCTCATATTTAATTGGAGGTATACTAATTGTTAACGGCCTACTTAAAATCTTTTACTATTTTAGATATGAAGGTAAATACAATATCTTTAATTATGATTTATCCTTTGGTATTTTAAATATTATTATTGGTATTGTATGTCTTATTTTTACCAATGAACTTCAAAGTATTTTTAGAATAGTTATTGGTTTAGTTGTTATATATGAAGCTATTATAAATATAACTTTATCTACTAAAATATTATATGTTGATAAAGTATCAGGTATCATAAGTCTTTTAATATCTATCTTAATGATTGTTTGTGGTGGTTTTATTATCTTTACTAAAGGTCTTGTAATTACTACAATTGGTATTATTTTAATCGTCTTTGCTATTATGAATATTGTTGAATCTGTTATCTTTAATCATAATTTAAATAAAATCGAAAAATATCTAAGTAAACAAGATATATAATATTTAAAAGTTAAGCTATTTATAAACTCCATTTTTTATTATATAATATAAATAGAATGGAGAAAGAATATGAAAAAAATAATTCTTAGTTTATTAGCTATAATATGTGCTCTAACTTTAGTTGGATGTGACAAAAAGGAAGAAGTAAAAGATAAAGATCAAGAACCAACAAATAAAATAGGTTATGTTGAAAAACAAACTGTTGAAAGTTTAGTTGACGAGTTTAATACTGTAATTCAAGATAATTCTGGTTTAGGCCTTATTAATAAAGAAACTGTAACAATTTCAGAAGGACGTTATTGGTATACTTTAGATGAAGGTATATATTTAGTAGTTATCCCTTTAAATGAACAAAAAGATGTTAAAGAAGATATCGTTGCTTCAATGCGTATCTACTTCACTGAAACTGCTAAAGAAGATCCTCAAGTACCTGCATATACTAGATTATTAGTAATGGCTAACAATAAAGAAATAACTAATGACGAAGCCGATAAGTTAGTTAGTGAATCTTTAGAAAAAGCTAATGATAAGTTAACAAGTAATAATGGTAAAGGTATTTCTGTTGGTTATGCGACATCTAATGATCATTATGAATACCAAGTTATAAGAAATTATAAAGAATAAAGACTGGTAAAGTCTTTTTTCTATTGTTTTAAATCCAAAATCGTAATACTATATATTATAAGGTGTATAAAATGAAAAAGAGTAGTACAAAACAAAAGGTTACATTTTATGATTTATTTTGGTTATTTATCTTTGGCAGTATCTTTGGATGGATATATGAAGTTTTATTTAGTTTAATTGTTCACCATATTTTTATTAATCATTCAGCTTTAGTAATTGGTCCATTTAATGTCTGTTATGGAATATGTGCTTGTGCTTTAACTTTTTTATTATATCGTTATAAAGATAAAGGCTATCTTACTTTATTTGGTATTAGTTTCTTTCTCGGTTCTCTTTTAGAATACATAATGAGTTGGGGAATGGAATTAGTCTTAGGTTTTTCATCTTGGGATTATAGTGATATGTTTTTAAATATAAATGGTCGTGTCTGCTTAGTTATGTCATGCTTATGGGGTCTTTTAGGTATTGTCTGGATTAAATGGATCTATCCGCCAATTGAAAAACTAATTAGGAAAATACCTGAAAAACTTGGCCATAAACTAGTAGTAATTATTTCTATTTTCTTAGTCTTAGATCTAGCTTTAACTATTAGTGCAGGTATTCGTGCTAAAGAATGTGCTAAAGGTATTCCACCTCATAATGCCTATGAAAGATTTTTAGATAAAACTTTTAATGAAGATTATCTATATAATATGTTTAACAACCATTGGAGTGATTAGATGAAAGTTTTAGTTCTATCTTGTAATACTGGAGGTGGCCATAACTCATGTGGTCGCTATATTCAAAGTGAATTAATATTAAATAATATCGAATGTGACTTTGTTGATTATTTTAGTATTTTAGGAAATAAACTATCTAAGAAAGTTGAAAGATTATACTTAAAGTCAACAAGTGGTCAAGGATATATTTTTAAAAATGTATATAAATTGGGAGAAACCTATAATAAAACTAGTTTACCAAGTCCTGTTTATGAATTAAATAAATTAGCTAAACATAAGTTACAAGAGTATCTTGATACTAATAAATATGACCTAGTTATCTGCCCTCATTTATTTCCATCTATGGCTATAACTGCTTTAAAAAAAGATGGCTATAATATTAAGTTAATAAATGTTGCCACTGACTATACTAATATTCCTTTTTGGAATGAAACTAAACCTGATTACTTTGTTATACCTGATAAATACTTAATAAGTGAATTTACAAATAAAGGAATAAATGAAAAAGTATTATTACCAATTGGTATTCCTATTTCTTCAACTTTTCAAAAAATAACTACTAATTTAAATTTAAAAAAGGATAAACCTAATATCCTAGTTACCTCTGGTAGTATGGGCTTTGGTAAACTAAAAGATATTGTAAAAAAACTATTAGATAATATTGATGCTTATATAATAGTAGTATGTGGTAATAATGAAAAATTATATCGTCAATTATTAAAAATAAAAAATGATAATTTAATCGTTAATGGTTATATCGATAATATGAATGCTTATATTAAAGAATGTGATTTAGTTTTAACTAAACCAGGAGGACTTACTAGTACCGAAGTAGCTGTCTTAAATAAACCAATGATTCATATCATGCCCATACCTGGTGTTGAAAACTATAATGCTAACTTCTTTAAAAATAATCATTTAAGTTTAGTATCTAATACCATTGATGAAATAATTACTAATACTAATTTACTATTAAATAATAAGGAATTACAAAAAGAATTAATTAATAATCAAAAAAAGGTCATTAATAAAAATGCTGCCAAAGATTTAGTAGCATTCATAAAAGAAAATATTTGATATAATATTAATAGAAAGAGTGATAACAATGAAAAAGAATATAAAAGTAACAGAAGCTATATTTCCTATGCCAGTCTTAATGATTGCTACTTATAATGAAGATGGTAGTGTTAATGTTATGAATGCCGCTTGGGGAACAATGATTGATCGTGATGTCGTTGGTTTAAATCTAACTGAATCACACAAAACAGTCCAAAATATTAAAGCGCGAAAAGCTTTTACTGTCAGTATTGCTGATGCTAAACATGTTAAAGAAGCTGATTACTTTGGTGTTGTTTCTGGCAATAATACTCCTAATAAATTTACAAATAGTGGTTTAACAACAACTAAATCAAATAATGTTGATGCGCCAATTATTAATGAATTTCCAATTTGTATGGAATGTGAATTTATCGAATATCAAAGTAATGACTATGGTATCGGTGTAGTTGGTAAAGTAGTTAATGTTTCAGCAAATGAAGAAGTAATGACTGGTGATAATGTCGATATTACTAAAGTAGAAGCTATTGCTTTTGATCCGTATACTCATGGTTATTATAAAGTAACAGATAGAGTAGGAAATGCTTTCAAAGATGGCTTTGAACTAAAAAAATAACAAATCAATTATGAAGATTTGTTTTTTTTAAGGCCTTTATCTTTTAGTGTTAAAGGAAAAGAAGGATCAGAACTATTAAATACTTTTATTCCAAGAGTAGCTGCATATCTTTCTAAAGTTTCAATAAACTCTTGAAATTCTTCTTTAGTTAAAAAAGTAAACGAAGATAACTTAATAAGACCATCTACTTCTTCTAAACCATAAGGTATACCGATTGCTTTTATTTTATCAAAAGGAATAGAATCTTTTACTTGTCTTTCATCAATAATATCACTAAATCTCTTATCGGGATTTTCTCTTCGAAGTTTAATTAAATCAAAACGATTCATAGTTGATGCATCAGGAATAAATACTGGCATTTCAACTTCAATATCAGAAGATATAACAAAACAAAAATTATTTAATACATATTTATGAAAAGCATTATTAGGATAATTATCATAAACATCTTCACCTAAATATTCACAAACACTAATATAGTCATTTTCATTAAAACCTGTATTATTAACATCATTTCTTTTAGTAGCTGATTTAATCTCTCTATCTCTTATTATTTCTAAGACTTTTTTAGTAACCAAACCATTTATTACACCATGAAAATACATTGTAATCACCTTAATTATAGTAACATGAGGTAGTATTTTTTTCAAATTTTCACATTAACCTAAATAATTCATGATATAATGTTTATGTTATTACAAATAAAGGAGTAAATATAATGAAGAAAAAAGTTTTTATTATTGTTTCAGTTGTCATTTTATTATTAGTTATAATTATTGGCGGCTATTTTTTATTTTTCCATAAACCAAAAAATGAAGACGCTTTAAAATTCAAAGAAGAATATGAATCTTTAAATAATACTGTTAGAAAATCTGATGGAGCGAATTATAATAATGTAGATGTTCCAGAAGATAATCCAATTAAATATATTTCTGTTGATGAAGCTATTGATTTACTAGATAGTAAAAAAACAATTATATATATAGGCGCTAATTGGTGTCCATGGTGCCGTAATATGCTTAAACCTATGTTTGATGTTGCTGAAGAATTAGAAGTAGATACAATTTATTATCTAGAATTAGATGATGATAAATCTAATTATGAAGTTAAAGATGGCGAATTAAAAAAAGTTAATAATGGTTCTGATAGTTATTATAAATTATTAGATGAATTAAAAGATTATTTAGAAGACTATGAATTAACTGATGATGAAGGCAACACATATAGTACTGGTGAAAAAAGAATATATCTTCCATTCTTTATTACCATTAAAAATGGTGGAATTGTTGAAGCTAAAGGTATAAGTAGAACTTTAGAAGAAGGACAAGATAAATATTCAGAAATGACTGATAAACAATACGATGCATTATATGAAGAATTCTATAATACTTTTAGTAAAGTATATCCATCTGATTCATCATGTCCTATAGATGATGAATGTAATTAATAAGCAATCCTATAAAGATTGCTTTTTTCATGATATAATATTTGTTAGAGAAATGGTGAGTAAAATGAGTAAAGAAAGATTATTTAAATTTTTGACTTTTGTTTTTGCAATTTTAACTTTTATTGGAGCAGGTTATGTTCTAATTAATAAAGGGCAAGTAAATCCTGGTTATGCAATAGTACCATGTTTATTTTGTATTATCTTCTCTTGTTTATGTCCTACGAAAAAGAAAAATAAGAAGAAAGGAAAAAGAAAATAGAGTATGAATAAAGATACAGTAATTGAAACAGAAAGATTAATTCTAAGACAATGGCAGATGGATGACATTGAAGCTATGGTAGAAGGTTTAAACAATATTAATGTTACCAAGTGGTTAGCTGGAGCTCCATATCCTTATACAAAACAAGATGCTATTAACTTTATTCAAAAAACAATAAATAATAATTTATATAATTTTGCTATTGTTTTAAAAAGTGAAAATAAAGTTATTGGTGGTACTCAATTAACTAATATTGATTTAAATAATGGTACTGCTGGTGGCGGAATATGGCTTAACGAAAAATACCAAGGGCATGGCTATGGAACAGAAGCCTTTGGTGCCAGAATTAAATATGCTTTCGAAGTATTAGGTCTTAGAAGATTAGAAAATGGTTATTTTAAAGACAATGAAAGATCTCATAAAATGCAATTAAGATTCGGTTATAAAGATGAAGGGATTAGAAGACAAAGATTTTTATCTAAAGCCACTGGTAAACTAGAAGATGAATATATTACCGGTTTATTAAAAGACGAATGGATTAAATAAATATAGGAGATGAAAAGATATGGGAAGAAGAATGAGAGTAAAACCATCAAAGTTCAAATCAACAATAGGATTTGTAATTAGCTTAGTGTTTAGTGTTATAGGAATTGGCTTATTAATAGGCTTTAGAAACAATAGTATTTTTATATTTTTCTTAGCATGGACACTAATTGCTTTTATCCAAACAGCTTTTTATGGAATCAATCTATTTACTAAGAAAGGAATCTCTTTATATAGTGTTAGTATTGAAGAAGATAAAGAGCAAAAGAAAGATAAGTAATTATGGATATGGATATTAAAGTAATAACTATTTGTGGTAGTATGAGATATACCAAAGAAATGATGAAAATAGCTGAAAAATTAGAATTAGAAAAAGGTTATGCGGTTATTCAATGTGTTTATAATGTTGATGGTAAAAAATATACAGGGTTAGATGCTAGTACTTTAGATAGAATTCATCGTAAGAAAATTGATATTAGTGATGCCATATATGTTGTTAATATTGATGGCTATATTGGTAATAGTACCAAAAATGAAATTGAATATGCCAAAAAGAATAATAAGGAAATAATATATCATGAATGAGTAAATGAGCAAACTACATAAAAGTTTGCTTTTTTCATGGTATAATAACTGGTAAGAAAGATGAAATTGATTGCTTGAAAGGACTTGAGCTATGAATAAACAAGAAATATATGACTTTATAAAGAATAAAAATATATGGTATGAAATTACAGAACATAAAGCCGTTTATAATATGCAAGAAATAAATGATATCGATTTACCATATAAAGAAGCTGATGGTAAAAATCTTTTTGTTAGAGATGATAAAAAAAGAAATTATTATTTAATTACACTTAAAGGAGATAAAAAGCTAGACTTAAAATCTTTTAGTGATGAATTTCATACTCGTCGTTTAAGTTTTGCTAGTGAAAATGATTTAATGAATATTTTAAATTTAAAGCCAGGTTCAGTAACACCATTAGGTTTATTAAATGATAAAGATTTAAAAGTAATTTTCTATATAGATGAAACGTTTTTAGATGATAATGGAATAATTGGTGTTCATCCAAATGATAATACTGCAACTATTTGGTTAAAAGCTCAAGATTTAATTAATATTATTAAAGAACATGGTAACCAAGTAAATATAATAAATGTAGATAAAGTAAACCTCTAGTATGTTTAAAAAGTAATTAAAAAATATTATATTTCTTCTTGAAAGGAGAAAAATATATGAATCAAGAAAAAATTGGTAAGTTTATTGCTAATGCTAGAAAAGATAAAAATTTAACGCAAGAAGAATTAGCTGAAAAACTAAGTATTACGAAAAATGCAGTAAGTAAGTGGGAGAGAGGTTTATGTTTAATGGATATGTCCTTACTAAAACCTCTTAGTGAAATATTAGATGTAAGTATAAATGAAATACTAGCAGGCGAATATATCGAAGAAAAAGATATTGAGAAAAAGAGTGAAGAGAATATCATCAAATTGACCGAATTGGTAAATTTAAAATCAATGAAATATGGTATTATCGGTATGTCTTTATTTTCCGTTATTTTAATGCTAATTTCATTTTTCAAAGATAAACATATGTCTTCAATTGTTAGTTTATTATGTGCTTATAACTGTGTTACCTTTTTAAGTCGTTATAAAATAGGCAAAGATAAAACAGATTTAATTACTGGTGTGCTATTTTTTATCGCCGTTATTTGTAATACTATTGCTTATATATTAATGTAACAAAAAATAATATCAAGTTTAGTTCTTGGTATTATTTTTTATTTGCATATTCACTTTTTAAGATACTTTCTATTTCTTCAGGAGATTCTTTGCAGTCATTTTCAAGCCATTTTTTGATAATAGCATTAAGACCTGCTTTAAAAAATTCCATATGATAATCTATGTATTTATCGTCATATAATTCTTTTGATAAATGATAATCGTATTCTTGAGTGATAAAGTTTTGATCCATCTTTAATTTAAAATAAGTTTTATAAAATAGTTGGTTATCTTTTATATGTTTAAATAGTTTTAAAAAGTTGTTGGAATTATGATTGGTATCTCTTTCTTCTTGATATAAAGAAAAAACATCTTGCTCTAAATCTTGTCCGATTTTGTCAGCTAAATCATAAATATCAAGGTAATTTACATAAAAAGTAGAACGATTTATTTTAGCAAGTTTACATATATCAGTAACTGATATTTCAGATATTTCTTTTGTTTGTAATAAAGTTATAAATACTTTACTTATTTTATCTTTAGTTTCTTTTCTTCTTTTGTTATTTGGAGTATTCATATATTCACTTCCTTTAATTGGACAAATGTCTATAAATTGTTGATTGTTTTTCTTCTTCCTTTAGATTATATTAAAAGTGTAATAAAAAGACAAGTGTCTAATTATTGGAAGGAGTGATAAGGATGTCTAAAATCGTAGATGCCAATAAGAAAATTGAAAAAGCAGTTGTTGGTGGATACAAAGCAGTTGAGAACACAGTTGTGGGAGGATACAAGAAAGTTGAAGATAAATTCGTTGATACATTCTTAAAAAAAGATGGTGAAACAATAGAAGAAGCAAAAATGAGATTACAAAAAGAACAAGAAGTGCTAAAAGAAAAAAAGAAAAATTAAATAAATAATCGGAGGTAATATGATGAAAAAAGAAACTTTACTAGAAATTATTTTAGGAACTATTGGTGGTTTAGTATTTGCGATAGGCATGACGATGTGTTTAATACCTGAATGGGACTTATTTAAAGTAGGTGTTGTTGTAGCAATTT
>CANQOH010000039.1 GCA_947625425.1 uncultured Bacilli bacterium | reverse complement strand
ATAGAAAGAAATTAAAAAAATGAATAAACTAGTAATAGATAAAGAAAATAATATAGATATAAAAGATAACGCTTTAATCATAGATATTAAAACATCTAATCTAACTATTAACTGTCAAGGTAAAGTTTTATTACAAGAAGTAAATTCTCTAAATGATGAGAATCTTCATTTAACAATCAATATCTTACCTCACAGT
Organism: uncultured Bacilli bacterium; assembly: GCA_947625425.1. Next base: position 9,260 of record CANQOH010000039.1, on the reverse strand, counting down.
TCTTTAGTTTATAATCGTTTTATGATTCATCAAATAATGAATAATCATATAATTATTAATCAACACCAAGATAGTAAAGTAACTTTTAATTATTCATTTATTGCTAATGATGAATGTCATTTAAAATTCGATTGTAATTTAACTGGTGATAATAATGAAACGGAAATAAAAGTCGCAGCAGTTACGGAAAATAAAGGTCGTGCTGTAATTGAATCAACAGCCGATACTAAACCTAAGATCAAAGAAAATAACTTAATTGAAAGTATTAAAGTCTTAGTTTTAAATAATGAAGAGAGTATTTGTATTCCTAATCTATTAGTTGCTTCTAATGAAATAGAAGTTAATCATGCTGCCACAATTAGTTCCATACCTCAAGATTATATGTTTTATTTAAATAGTAAAGGTTTAAGTAGTGAAAGTGCAACTAAATTAGTTAAAAATGGTTATCTTTTAAGTAATTTAGCAAATAATAAAGAATTAAATGATCAAATAAAAGAGTTTATAGGAGGTGAATAATAAATGAATCGTGAAGATTTTCCCATGATGAATACTGGTTATATCTATTTAGATAATGGTGCTACTACCTGGAAACCTCAAGTCGTTATTGATAAAATAAATGACTATTATACTAAATTTACAGCCAATGCTCATCGTGGTGATTATGATATATCTTTAAAAGTTGACAATGAATATGAAAATGCTCGTGATGTAGTTAAAGAATTTATCAATGCTAAAACTAGACAAGAAATCGTCTTTACTAGTGGAACAACTGATTCTTTAAATTTAATTGTTGATGGCTTTTTTAAAGATAATATTGAAGCTGGCGATGAAATAATTATCACTGAAGCTGAACATGCTTCTAATGTTTTACCATGGTTTAGACTAGCTAAAAGTTCTAATGCTGTAGTTAAATTCTGTCCTTTAGATGAAAATCACTATGTTACATTAAGTAATTTAAAAAAGGTTATTACTCCTCATACTAAAGTAATTAGTTTAGCAATGATAACTAATGTTATTGGTGATTTACGACCAATTAAAGAAATATGCGCTTATGCTCATGAACATAATATTTTTGTTGTTGTCGATGGTGCTCAAAGTGTTCCTCATATTAAAACTGATGTTCAAGACTTAGATTGTGATTTTCTTGCTTTCTCTGGTCATAAATTATGTGGACCAACTGGTATCGGTGTTTTATATGGTAAATATGAATTATTAGATGATATTGAACCTAAAAACTTAGGTGGTGGTATGAACGAATCATTTGATACAATAGATGATGTTTATTTAAAACCACTTCCTACTAGATTAGAAGCTGGAACGCCTAATATAGCTGGTGCAATCGGTTTAGGAGCAGCTTTAGAATACTTATCTTCAATTGGGATCAATAAAATAACTGATCATGAAAGAACTTTAAGAAAATATCTTGTTGATAAATTAAAAGAAATACCTCATATAAAAATAATTAATGAAGAAAGCGATAGTGGAATAGTTGCTTTTAATGTCGATGATATCTTTGCTCAAGATGTAGCTGTCTACTTAAATAAATATAATATATGTGTTCGTGCTGGTAACCATTGTGCTAAGATTCTAAAAAATGAAGTCGGTGTTAAAAATACTGTTCGTGTAAGCATTTACTTCTACAATACTAAAGAAGAACTAGATACCTTAGTTAATTTATTAAAAGATAAAAATAAAATATTAAATGAAATGCTATAGGAAGTGATAACATGTTAGATCCAAATCTTCGTAAAGAAATTATTATGGAACACTATTTAAATCCCTTAAATAGAAAAACTATCGAAGATCCAGAATATATTAAAGTCAATACTAATAGTGAAACTTGTATTGATAATATCGATTTATATGTTCTATTTGATAAAGATATTATTAAAGATATTTATTTTAATGGTGAAGCTTGTGCTATTTCAACATCTGCAACATCCATTATGATTAAATTATTACGTGGTAAAACTATTAGTGAAGCTAAAGAAATAATTAAAAATTATAATAATATGGTTGAAGGTCAACCATATAACGAAGATCTTCTAGAAGAAGCATGTTGTTATGAAGAAATATATAAACAACAAAATAGAATAGGTTGTGCAACCATTCCTTATCGTGGCTTAGTTAAAGCTTTAGAAGAATATGAAAAAAGACAGAAATAAATCTGTCTTTTTTAATTCTTAAAAATAAATAAATATAAACTTAAACAACTCATAACTATAAACATAATACCCATTAAACCTAAAATAATTATTACTGGTTTTTTATCACTTGGTTTGTATACTTCTTGTGGTATTTGGGGATTAATTTTAATTTCTACAACATCACCAATATTTGGTACATTAATATTTGTATAAGTATCAGGATTATTACGATAAGTTTTATTATTATAATAATATTCATATATTGGGGCATATAATTTACTATTACGTCCATGCGTTTCTTTTAAACTAACTATTTTGGCCATCAAACTTACTGAAAACTCTTTATCTTTCTTTTTATAAATAATTGCTGGTATTAATAAAAGACCTATACCTACAATTAAAAAAATACATAACATTATAACTGGTATTATAAAATCCCAATTTATTTCTAAATTTGGATTCATCATCAAAATAGGAATAACTACTAAAGCTAAACCAACAAGCGCAAAAACAAGACCAATCTTAGCTTTCTTCCAAAAACCAACTAAACCAAAAATAAAAAATAATTGACCAAAGCAAATCACCATATAATATTTATTAACATCAGCTAAATAAAACATTAAACCTATAGAAACAAAAAACCATATCAAGAAAACAATGCCTAATATACTTTCTACTGGTCCAGCTTTTTGTGTAGTATTAAAATACTTTTCAACATCAACAGTCATAACTTCACCAGTATCATTATCCTTAACTGTATATAACTGACCTTGTTTATCAATTATCGTAAAATTATTTTCCATTTCTAAAAGAATATCTTCTTTAGATTTATAAATATTATTATCCATCTAATCACCTAACTATAATAAGCATAAAACTTTTTAAAATTTATCGCAATAAAATGAATAAAAAAAACTTATCTTAGACATAATAAAATTAGAAAGGAAAATAATATGAAAAAAGTACCAGAAATAATTTCTACTAAAGATTTATCATATTTAGAAGATCAATTTAATTGGCATTTTACTTTATGTAAAAAAGCTGAAACTTATAGTCATTTAGTTGCTGATGAAACCATTAGTAAATATTTTAATGAAGTATCTAAAAAACATCAAAAAGTATGTGAAAAAATACTTAATATTTTAAAGGAGGCTGCCTAATGTCAACAAAAATAGCTTGTGATAAAGTAGAAGTCGATGCTATTAAAGAAATGAATGATCGTGATTTAGTTGTTGATTTATTATCTTCTGAAAAAGCTATAACAACTAATACAGCTACTGCCTTAACTGAAGCTAGTAATGATTCACTACATAATGAAATCTTAGACTTCTTTGATACCGTCAAAGATATTCAAGCTGAAACCTATGAACTCGCTTGGAATTTTGGTTGGTATACCTTAGAAGAAGCTGAAACTACTAAAGTAAAACAAAAAGAAAAAGATTTACAAACTAAACTAGATGAATTAAATAACTAAAAATAATGTCATTATAACATTATTTTTTCTTTGTTTATCAAATTAAATATTTATGATATAATTATCAAAGTAGAATAGAGGTATTAGTATGGAAGAAAAAAGATTGGCTATCATAGCTCATATTAAAGAGAGATTATCTTCCCTAGAAGAACTAGGTAAAGCATATTCTGAAGAAAAAATAAATACCTTAGCTTTAAAACTTCTTTCATCTAATAAATCTTTAGAAGAAATAAAACAACTAATTGATAATAAATTTTCTAATGAAGTAAGAAAAATCAATCATAATAATCATCTAGCTACTTTAAAAGAATATTATTTATCTAGTATTGATAAATTAAAAAGAGGTAATAACTGCTATTTATTATCTTATGAAGAAGGCGTTAAAGTCTTAGAACAAGCTCACCTTAAAGAAGATAAAGAAATAAATTCTCATACTAAACAAGTAATTGTTAATAAAAACTATATTGGTTATCAAAAAGATAATAGTGTTATTAATGATTATGAATTAATAATGAGTGATATTGCTTATTTACTTAAAATAAAATATGCTAAAACATATCGTGTCTTTGATGCTAAAATGGAACCACAAGGTATTTTAAATATTTCTTTTGCTAGTAAAAATGAAAGATATTTAACGCTTGAAGAAACATTAAGATTCATCAAAGAAGAATCTCCTAAATTTACTTTAAAAACTGAACTAGAAGATTATCACGATAAAAATATTAAACGTGGTTTAAAAAATGCTAAAAGTATTGAAGACTATCAAAATAGTTTTGAATATATCTTTAAACTATTTAAGTCATTACCAGATATAACTAAGAAAAATATTGATAAATTAAAAAAAGACTATTTAAATATGAAAGTCTTTGAAATCTTAATTAATAGTTTAAATAATAACTTAAGTAATAGTGGTATTATTATTGATAAATCATCATTAAAATATACTTATGAATTATCACCATCTTATAGTAAATACATAACTAATATTGATTCGTTAAAAGATAATGAAACAATCTTTAATTTCTTTGTTGTTGACAAAAAAGAATTATTATCTTACTTAATTGATAATTACTATGATGATATTAAAGAATTACTTAATTTAATAACCGATAACAAAGATACTTTAATACCTATAATTAATCAAGTTATAACTGAACATTTAGATTATAATGAATATAATAAATATTATGATAATATTAAAAATAATATTGCTATGATTGAAGAATTAGTTAATAAAAAGAAAGCAAGTATTACAGAAACTGAAGAAGATAAAGAAGACTATGAAGATAATAATAGTGCTTACTATAATCGAATAGCTCCATTTATTGAAAACTATGCTGAAGCTGATGATACTCAAGAATCCTCAGTAGGTACTATCTTAATGGTGGCTGTTGCTGCAGTATTATTTATTACTATCATTGTTATTTTAATAGCTATTGTCGCTGTTAGTAAAGTAGATATGTAATTGACATCATCATAAAAAAATTATAAAATAGGTTCATAAATCGTTTTAAAGAAAGACAAGTAATTTATTAATTTTTATCAAGAGAGTCTGTGGTTGGTGTAAACAGATTAAGAATAATAAATGAATCTCCTTTCTAGAGCAGCTAATCCCTGCCGGCAATGCCGTTATAATATTAAGTTAAATAAAGGATGGTACCGTGCTTTGCACTCCTTAAGTACCATCCTTTTTATTTTTATAGGAGGTTATTATGAATAATGAACAAATAACTAAAAGAGATGAAGATTTTGCTAAATGGTATACCGATGTTATTCGTGTTGCTGATTTAGTTGATTATTCAAGTGTTAAAGGTAGTATGATTATTCGTCCATATGGTTATGCGATATGGGAGAATATGGTTGATATTTTAGATAAAGAGTTTAAGCGCTTAGGCCATCAAAATGTTCAAATGCCAATGTTTATCCCTGAAAGTTTACTTCAAGTAGAAAAAGATCATGTTGCTGGTTTTGCTCCAGAAGTAGCTTGGGTAACTCATGGCGGTGAAGAAAAGTTAGAAGAACGTATGTGTGTTAGACCTACAAGTGAAACCTTATTCTGTGATCATTTTAAAAAGATAATTAAATCGTATCGTGACTTACCAGTCCTATATAATCAATGGTGTACAATCGTTAGATGGGAACGTACCACAAGACCATTCTTAAGAAGTCGTGAAATACTATGGCAAGAAGGTCATACAATGCATGCCACTAAAGAAGAAGCTTTAAATGAAACTTTAACAATGTTAAAAGTTTATGAAGATTTCCAAAGAAACTATTTAGCAATGCCAGTTATTGTTGGTAAGAAAACTGATAAAGAAAAATTTGCTGGTGCTGAAGAAACATATACTATTGAAGCAATGATGTATGATGGTGTAGCTTTACAAAATGGTACTAGTCATTACTTTGGTCAAGGTTTTGCAAAAGCCTTTGATATTAAATTCTTAAATAAAGATAATAAACTAGAAACTCCATATCAAACATCGTGGGGTTGCACAACGCGAATGATTGGTGGTCTTATCATGACTCATAGTGATGATGCTGGTTTAGTCCTACCACCAAAGATTGCTCCAATTAAAGTCGATTTAATTCCAATCAAAGAAACTGATAAAGTAAATAATTTAATTGCTGAATTAAAATTAAAACTAGAGGAGTTGGGAATCTCGTACATAGTTGATAATAGTGATAAATCACCAGGATTCAAATTCGCTAATGCTGAAGTAAAAGGTTATCCATTGCGTATTGAAATTGGTCCTCGTGATTTAGAAAATAATCAAATAACAATTGTTAGAAGAGACACTTTAGAAAAAATAACTATTGATCCAACAAAGACAATTGATGAAGTTAAAAGACTATTAGATGAAATTCAAGAAAATTTATATAATCGTGCTTTAAAAAGAAGAAACAGCATGATTTATAATTTAAATACTTATGAAGAATTAACTGAAATGAGTAAAAAACAAGGTGGCTTTGCTTATGTTAATTGGTGTGGTGATGTTGCTTGTGAAAACAAAATCAAAGATGATTTAGGTTTAAAGTCGCGTTGCATACCTTTTGAAAACCACGAACCAGATGGCAAATGCATTTGCTGTGGTAAAGAAGCTAAAACTAAAATCTATTTTGGAAAACAATATTAGGAGGAGATAAATATGATAGATATTAATTTAATAAGAGAAAATAAAGATTTAGTCAAAGAAAATATTAAAAAGAAATTTCAAGATGCTAAATTACCTTTAGTTGATGAAATATATGATTTAGATGTTGAGTATCGTAATACTAAACAAAAAATGGATGAAGCTCGTGCTGAAAAAAATAAATTAAGTGCTGAAATCGGTAGCTTAATGCGTGATAAAAAAGTTGATGAAGCTAATAAAGTTAAAGATAAAGTAGCTAAAATGGGTGAAGAAATTGATACTTTAACTAAAAAAGAAGAAGAACTAGCAGCTACTATTAAAGAAAAAATGATGGTTATCCCAAATATTATCGCTGATGATGTTCCAATCGGTGAAGATGATACTAAAAATGTTGAATTAAAAAGATTTGGTGAACCAGTTGTTCCTGATTATGAAATTCCATATCATGCTGATATCTTAGAAGGTGTAGCCGGCTTAGATAAAGAAGCAAGTGGTCGTACTAGTGGTGAAGGTTTTTACTACCTAACTGGTGATATTGCTCGTCTTCATTCAGCAATGCTAACTTATGCCAGAGATTTCATGATTGATCATGGATTTACATATTGCTTACCACCATTTATGATCAGAAGTGATGTTGTAACTGGTGTTATGTCATTTGCCGAAATGGATGCGATGATGTATAAAATTGAAGGTGAAGACCTATACTTAATTGGTACTTCAGAACATTCAATGATTGGTCGTTTTAAAGATCAAGTATTAAAACCTGAAAACTTACCATATACTCTAACAAGTTATTCTCCATGTTTTAGAAAAGAAGGTGGAGCACATGGCTTAGAAGAAAGAGGAGTATATCGTGTTCACCAATTCGAAAAACAAGAAATGATTGTTATCTGTGAACCAGAAGATTCTAAAGAATGGTATGAAAAAATGTGGCAATTAACTGTTGAATTCTTTAGAAGTATGGATATTCCAGTCCGTCAACTAGAATGCTGTAGTGGTGATCTAGCGGATCTAAAATATAAATCATGTGATATTGAAGCTTGGTCACCAAGACAACAAAAATATTTTGAAGTAGGAAGTTGTTCTAACTTAACTGATGCTCAAGCAAGACGTTTAGGTATCAGAGCTAAAGGTGAAAAAGGAACATACTATTTACATACTTTAAATAATACCGTAGTTGCTTCACCTCGTGGTTTAATAGCTTTAGTCGAAAATAACTATCAAAAAGATGGTTCAATCCTAATTCCTAAAGTCTTACAACCATATATGGGTGGTAAAGAAAAAATAGTTCCAAACAAATAGTGTTTTAAACACTATTTTTTCTTTACATAATAAATTATCTATAAAATTATTAAAGTATAAAAAATAACTTTATTATTAAAAAAATTATGTTATAATAAAAATAGTATGATAGGGGTACTAGAGGTTAGATTGGATGTGATTCTAGATGGGTTTATTAGACAAACTAAAGAAAAAAGATGATGAAGTAGTAGTAGAAGAACCTCAAAATATCGAAGAACAAGGTGCGGCTATTGAACAAGCAGCGGCCGCTGCAGCAGCTGAAACTTCTGCTGCTGAATCACAACCAGCACCGACTAATACTGAAAATCCTGAACAACCAAGTTTTGATAATATATTTAATGCTTCACCTGGCAATCTTATAATGCCAGATACACCAAATCCTATAGTTGAAGAGCAACCAGCAGCTCCTGTAGAAATTCAGATACAAAATGTTAATGATCAAGAAGCCCCATTAGGCAATGTTGATCAAACAGCAGCAGTTGTTGATAATCCATCACCAGCTGTTGAAGAACCAGCTCTTCAAGTAAATCCTGCTGAAATAATTAGTGATGAAGAAAATAAAGAAGATACTATAACTCAAATGGTTTATAATGCGGTTAATGAAGCTGAAGTACCAGTTGAAGCAGCACCAGCTACTGAAACAACTGAAGTAGTTGCTGAACCAGCTCCAGTAGAAGCAGCCCCAACTGCTGATACTCCAACCGAAACCCCAGTAGAGGAACCAAAAGAAGTACCTGTATCAAATAATGTTTTAAATAGTACTGTTGATTTAACAAATAAAGATGAGTTTATTGAAGCTACAGATCTAGATGAAAATGGAAATGCTCCAACAGAAGTAGCTCCAGCTCCAGAGGTATCAGAACCAGTAATTGCAGCTCCAGTTGAACCAGCTCCCGTAGTTGAAAAATCAACTGTAGAAGCTTCAGAACCAGCGGAGCAACCAACGCCTGAAGTAGCAGAGCAACCAGTAATAAATGAACAACCTGCTGTAGATCCGGTTGTTGAAACTCCTGAAGAAGTTCAACCAGTTATAGAAACCACCGAAGTAGTTGCTGAACCAGTTCCAGTAGAGCAACCAACTGAACCAGCACCTGCTGAAGTCGTTGAACAGCCTGTTACCGAAACTCCAGTAGATACTCCTGCTGAAACCCCAGCAGCCTCAACTCCAGAAGCTATTGCTACACCAACTGAAGAGGCTGTAGAGCC
>CANQOH010000038.1 GCA_947625425.1 uncultured Bacilli bacterium | reverse complement strand
ACTCCAACAAATAAAATGTACCGATTAAAATTATATGAGAAACCAGTTAAAAAGTCAAATAAAATCAACGTTTTTTACTTATTTTTAGCTAGTTTTATCTTATTTCTGTCAATTAGTACTCAATACTCTCTAAATATAGACCACAAGCAGGTGCTGTATAACCATATATTTCTTCATTACTATTAAGCATTTCTTCTACTTTAGTAATTTTATCTTTACCACGACCTACTTCAATCATCATGCCTACTAAGTTTCTTACCATATAACGATAAAAACTTTTACCTTCAAAGATAATATTTAAAATATCATCTTCCCAAACAAAATCAATATTATAGATGATAGCTTGCGCATCTTCTCTTTCCCCAGCGACAAAATTACGAAAATCATGTACGCCTAAATACAGTTTAGCTACATCTTTCATTTTATCTATATCTAATTTATATTCTGGTTGATAAACATAATCAGTTAATATAGGTTTATATTCTCCCATATTAATCTTATAAATATATTTCTTCTTTTTCACACTAAATCTAGCGTGAACATCATCGCTAACTTCTTGTACTTCTTTAACATATATATAAGGTTTAACTAATGAATTTAAAGCTTCCTTAAGTCCCTCAGGACTTATCTTAATATCTAACTTAAAACTTACTCTCTGCCCATTAGCATGTACACCACGATCAGTTCTTCCAGCCCCCTTAACTACTACATCACTTTTATTAATCTTCGTTAAAGCATCTTCTAAACACTTTTGAACACTCTCTAAATCATTAAGTCTTTGAAAGCCATAAAACTTACTTCCATCATAAGCAATAGTTATTAAGTAATTCATTATCTCACCTTCAATACATAATATATAATTAAACCAATATTCATAAATATATATGCAAAATCAAAAATAGCCAATTTAGTTCGATATTTATACTTACTTATTATATTACCATTATATAATTTATACTTCATATCACTTTTTCTTAATCTCATTTTATTTTTACAAACTTTATACACTCTTTTTAAATTAACCAATACTAATTTAAATTTATTTAAAATATTAGAATGAGAATAGTCTATCCCCTTATTTTCTCCACTATTAATTACTTCTTTCATTGTATCTATATAACTAATAATAAAAGTAATTATATTAGTAATAAATGATGATATCTTTTTAAGATTAATTCCTATTATATTAAATATATTAAGTCCTTTAGCTAATCCCTTACCTATATCTTCTTTCGTTGTAGTATAAATAATCATTACTATATATAAGATTAAAAATATTAATTTAAATACAATAATATTTATATCAATTATTTCTAATCCATAATGATATAACATAAAATATAATACTATAATTAGATATTTTAATTTCCATACTACTTTTAAATACTTAATAATACTAATATTACTAAGTAAGATTAACATAAATACTAAACTTATATTTAAAATAAATAAGACATTATCATATTTAAATAAACATACTAAGATATAGATAAATAAACCTATAAACTTCAGTAAAGGATTAATCCTATGAATAATAGAATCTTCATCATTATATGTATAATCTAAATTATTTAACATTACGATACAATTCCTTTATAAGTTCTTTTAAATCAGTATATTCTAATATTTTATGTCCTTTATTTTGTGCATATTTAGTAAATTCTACTATTTTAGGCATTTCTAAATACTTATATAATTCATTATCATAGAAGATATTCTTATCTCCACTAACTACTAATTCTCCCTTGTTAATAACATATAAATTATCAACAAGATTAAACATAAAGGTTAAATCATTCCCTAAAATAATAATTGTTTTTTTAAACTTATTCTTTAATTTTAAAAATAACTTTTTATAATATTCTCTTTCTCTATATATTAATCCTTTATAAAATTCTTCTAAAATTATTACTTCTGGATTATAAGAAAGTAAACAAGCCAAATTTAGTTTTTTCTTTTCGGTATAAGATAGTTCATTAGGATTTCTATCTAAATACTTTTCCGATAAACCAGCAATTTTTAAAGAGTCAACAATGTGTTGATTATTTTCTTTAGCTTTATATTCATAGTTTTTCATTACTAACTCAATTTCTTCTTTTACAGAATTAGTAATGTAATTACCTTTATTTTCTAAAACTCCTATTCTCTTTCTTAACATATTAACATTATTGATATGACTTGTTCTTTTTATTATTAAATCATCTAACTTTAATTCACCTTTACTAGGTCTTTTAATAACCATTAATAAATTACTTATAAAACTTAAACTTTCTCCTGCTATGCCAACTATACTACCTTCTTTAATTGATAAAGATACATTATCTAAATACTTAATTTCTTTATTAGTATTCTTATTTTCTATTAACGATAAATTATTAAATACTATTTCCATAAGTTATTCACCATATCTTCCATATTTAAATAATTTTTCTTAATTAAATCATATAGTTGTAATTGAATAGATAAATCTATCATAAATGGTAAATCAAAACCTAATCTTTTTAATATCTTTTCATTATTTAAAACATCTAATGTCTTACCATCTAAAGCATTAATACCATCATATAAACATAGTAAATAATCAGTATATAAAACATCTTCCATATTAGAAGTTACATTTATTAAAGTAATATGTTTTGAATTTAAATAATTAAGTAATAGTATTTTCGTTCTTAAGTTTAAATCAATAAGTAAATCATCTAAAGCTATAAAAGAAGGATTCATTATCGCATAAGATAATATTTTTATTAAAGTTTGATCATTTAAAGTAAGTGAGCTAATTCTTTTTTTAAGTATTTTATTAATTCCAAAATATTCATTCATTTCACTAATTCTTTGGCGAATTTCACCTGGGGATAAATTCATATTTTCTAAAGGATATCTAAGTTCATCTAAAGCTATATCTGAAAGAAAAGAAGTATCTTTAAAGACAACAGCCATACATTTTCTTAAAGCATCAAAGTTATCACTATTAACTAAAATTCCATTAATATATACTTCACCTTGATATTCTAATTCTCCATTAAGTATTTTAAGTAGTGTTGTTTTACCAGATGAAGAAGGTCCAATAATACTTAATGTTTTATCTTTCCTTAAAGTAAAATTAACATCTTTAAATACTTGGATATCATCATTATAAGAGAATTTTAAATTTTTAAATCTTATATTCCCCATAAGCTTCACCCACTTAATGGTTTATTATACAATAAAAAGAAAAAAAGAAAAGACTTTAAAAGCCTTTTCTTATAAGAAAATTTAATTATTATTATCTTTTGTTACTTCTAATAAATTTAGATATAATTCATAGTTCTGTTTTTGCTTTTTAACTATAACTTGTAGTATTAAACCAGTCGTAAAAAATAATAAAGCCATCATAATACTAAAACAGCTAACTATTAAACTAGGGAATTTTTCTACTAAACCCGTTTGAAAATAACCTATATAAGCTGGTAAACCAATTACAAAACCTACTACAAAGAAAATTAAAGCTAAAGTATTAAAAAATATAGATGGTTTATATTCTTTAAATAAAGTAGCAATCGTCTTTAAAACTTTCATTCCATCACTATATGTATTTAGTTTAGATACAGATCCTTCTGGTCTATCACGATAAGAAACTGGTATTTCTATTAACTTATAATTCTTATCTACTGCATGAATAGTCATTTCTGTTTCAATTTCAAAGCCTTTAGATAAAATAGGAAATCCTTTAACAAATTCATAACTAAAAGCTCGATATCCAGTCATAATATCTTTTACTTTGTTTTTAAACATCGTATTTATTAACCATCTAACCATCTTATTACCAAAGTTATGAAATAATCTTTTATTCTCGACAAAATAAGTCGAAGATAATCTATCTCCTATAACCATATCTGCTTTACCATTTAAAACCAAGTCACACATTTCTTTAGCATTTTCCGCCGGATAAGTATCATCGCCATCAATCATTAAATAACAATCAGAATCTATTTCTCGAAACATTGTCCTAATAACATTACCTTTACCTTGACGATGTTCATATCTAACAATAGCTCCAGCCTTCTTAGCTATCTCATCAGTTCCATCACTAGAATTATTATCATATACATATATATCTGCTTCCGGTAAAGCTTTTTTATAATCTTTAACAACTTTTTCAATAGTCTTTGCTTCATTATAGCAAGGTATCAAAACAGCTATTTTACTTTTATCTTTAGATTTCATTAATTCCACCTCATAAATTCATTATACTATATTCTTTCTTTGTAAAACAAAACTTATCATTAAAGGCATCGCAAACATATAAGGCATTGCATATCTAAAATAAGTATTAGCTGGTCCAACTATACAAACTAATATAGAAATTAAAGCTGGTAAAAACAACACTAACTTTTTATAATTTTTATTCTTTATTACATAACCTACTAAAATAAAAAACATCCAAGTATTAAATCCAATATTACATATTAAACCAATTACTGGTATTTTAGGATAATTAACTACGTATTCAGAAACATCATTACGATAATTATTTAATTTATTATAATGATAATCAAATCCATCTTCATTTATTGTATCATCAAACTTTGTATGTAAATACCAAGATGTTTTCTCTGGATAGAAAAAACCATAAGTATTATTAATTGTTGCATTAATATAAGTAATAGGATGTTTTAATAAACCTTTAAACCATACTTTAAAATATTCTTTTAAATCATCATTAGTAGCATATTTATTAAATTTATTTTTAACATCATCAGCGAGTTCTGGATCATATCTCTCACTTAAAGTATCATATATTAACACTTTATCTATTACTTCTTTATCTTTATCACTTAATTCATCACCATAATACTTAACATATCTTGCTGTTTGTTGAAAAGGTACAGATAAAGCTTCTCTTATACTACCAGGTGTTATCTTTAAAGATGGTAATAATACTTTTGAATAACACGTAGATAAAGCAATTACAATAATAAAGACAATACTCAACTGTTTACGATATTTTTTAACAGCTAAAATTAAAAATGGAAAAGATAAAATAATTACATGTAACCCATTATTTCTAAATAAAATAACTAATAACATAACTAATACTAATTTTATAATATCACTTATTTTAAAAGCACCTTTATAAGTAAGAACTTTATGTAATAAAATAATATATAAAATAATAAAAGAAGTAAATAAAACATCTTTAACTGCACTTATAGCATACATTCCATACATTGGTACTAAAGCATATATTGCTAATGCTCCTAAAACCATCTTCCACGAAGCACTCATATCTTTAACCATATATTTTATTGTGTAAGCTAAAACACCAGAAAGCACAGCAATTTGGATTAAACTATAAAAGAATAAACCTAAATTATCGTTACCTATCATATGTCCTAATTTTAAGCAACCACCAATTAAAACAGTATGTGCTACTGGATGATGATTAGTTAATAAAACATTATCATCTAACATAACAACATAATCATTATATTTACTTCTTATACCAAAAAATTGCTTTATTTGAAAACTAGGATCTGGTGATAATATAACCGGATAATAAGCAATAAAATAAGGTATCCAACACAATATAATAACAATCAAACTAATTATAAATGGATGTTTCTTAAAAACATTTAATATTTTATTTGACCATTTACTCTCTTTATAATTATCTAAAAATTTATAAAATAAACTAATTACATATCTAAATAAAAAGAAATAACCTAAAAGGTTAATTAAACATACTATAAAATTATAAAAACTAGCAAAGATTAAAGAAGAATTTCCGTATTTCATAAAACTAGTTCCAAATACCATAAAAAAAGATAATAAAGCACTTAAAAAACTAACAACTTTACTTTTAATAACTTCTTGTTGTTTAATAAAATGATATAACAATATAAATAATACAATAGTTCCAATATAGCCAATTTTTAAACAACCATTAAAACCTTTGAAAATTTCTTCTACTTTTAAATATTTTACATAATCAAAAGAAAGAGATAACAATATACAAAATGTTACTAATATTGTTTTTATTTTTGCTTTCATATCCTACCTCTATTTATAATTCTTATATTTAACCACTTTTCCTTCTTTTAAACTCTTAGCTACATCAATAATTCTTTGATTACTAGAACCTCTAAATTCTACATCAAAACTCTTTAAGTCCATTACAAAGCGTCCATCAACTAAGACATCTATATATTTTAACGCATTCATATAATGTGGATTCTGTTTTGCAAGTTCCATAACTTCGTCAAAAGTATACCCTGTATAACACCAAACATCCATACCTTTTTCTTTAACATATTTAGCTAATTCTTCTAAAGCTTCAATCTGCATCATTGGATCTCCACCGGAAAAAGTAACTCCTTCTTGAAATTCCAATTCATCAATTTGTTTTTTGACATCATCTAAAGCTACTTCAGTTCCAGCCTTAAAATCATGTGTCTCTGGATTATGACATCCTGGACAATCATGAGAACATCCCTGAAACCAAATAACACTTCTAATACCTTCCCCATCAACGATACTATCAGTTTGAATTTCAGGCGTAGCTAACCTCACAAATCCCTTTTTCATATTTACCACTCTACCTCTTTATACAAAGATTATAACACTTCAAGAAAAAAAGAAAATCTAAATTAATAGATTTTAACTTTCTTTGACATTAACTATTTTTATTTTATCAATTTTTTTAAAATTAAACGAATACATAACAATAATTATATTAAGAATTAATTTTAATAAAGTACTAAAACATTTTATCACAATATCTCCAACTAATAATTTAAAGTTTATAATACTAACAATCAATATAATTATTTCCAAAATGATATAAAATATCATAAACAATTTCATAAATATTTTATTTTTCTTAAATAAACCTAGTAAATTAAATAAAACATAACAATCAAAGATTACTTTAACTATATTATAATACAAGTTTAATTTACTAAAAGTATATCCATTTAGAGGATAATATATCCAACTCGCTATCATTCTAACTATTAATAAAAAGATTAAACCAGTTAATAACCAATAAATAATTCTATCTAATTTATCATTATTAAATAATAACAAAACAAAATAAACAAAAAACAAAGAATTAATGACTTCATTAAATAAAAGGAATTCATTAAAAATAAAAGCACCAAAAAAATAAATTAAAATATATGTAATTATTAATTTCTTATTTACTTTATATTCTCCTTCTAATATTTCATTAATACTAACTTTAAACAAAGTACTGAGTTTAACTAAACAATCACTATCTGGCAAACTAATTCCTCTTTCCCATTTACTAACTGCTTCTCTTGTTACCGGAATTATATCCGCTAGTTCTTGTTGCGTTAATTTATACTTTTCTCTCAATTCTTTAATAAACTTTCCTGTTTTATTTTGTTCCATAAATATTGCTCCTTTGTTAAAATCATACCATTTTTAAACCAAAAGAAAAGGAACTATCAGTTCCTAATCTAATTTAATCTCTTACTAATACAGAGTTACCATATTCATCATAAGTAATATGAAAACCATTAAACTCTAATTCTTGCTTTAATTCATCTAATTGATCATTTAATTCACGAATTTGATCGTCTTTTTCATAATTTAAATCATTTAATTCATTTATTCTATTTTCATAAACATTCATTAAATCAAAATATTTAGCTTCATTAGCTTTTAATATCTTAATATTGTCCTCTGTAGAATAAACTTTAATCTTAACATTACTATTATAAGAAACTATCTTTTTATTATTAATATCATCTATTACTTGACGAACTAAATCCATTGTTAATTCTGGTCTATCATATATATCTAATAAAACTTTATCAGTTGTTAAAAGCACACTAGGTTCTAAATATCTAGAATGTTCAACTATTATTTTAACATCTGTATTATCACTAGCTATATATTCAATAGGTGTATGAGATCTAAAGAAATAATCACGATCAACAATAACCATATCATTATTCATTGATTGATTAAATTGCGTCTTAACATAATCATCATTTTCTTTCATATCGAATTGAACTAAACTAACAGCACCTAAACCAATACCTGTTCCTATAAATAATAAAGAACTCATAAATGCTATTAATAAAAACTTCTTACTTAAATCACGATTAAAGACAAAATCAAATAAGATTAAAATAATTAAATAAGTAATTAAACCAGCACCAATAAGACCTATTTCTAATGCTACAAAGAACAAACCAGTTTTAACTACCAAAAAACTTAAGATAAAACATATTACTATAAAAACAAATACACAAGCTCCAATAGATAAAGCAAATAAAGCTAAAGCTTTTAATAAAAATAAAACACTTTTAAATAAAAACTTAATAAAACTATATTCACTATGTTTAGGATCTCTAACAATTATCTTTTCTCTTTTTTGTTCAATTACTTTCTTATCTTCTCTAACTAATTCTGGATGTTTCTCTTCTTCTTCATAATTGTTGATAACTTCATCTTTAGTCACAATTTCATAATAATCTAAATACCTAATTTTAAATACATGAAGTACTATTGCTAACCCTAATACAAAAGCACCAAATACATATATACCTTCTAAGAAATATATAATACGACGTAGACTACTACCATAAGGAATCATCCATAAAACAATATTACCTAAAAACATTCCTACAATAGCAAAAAAAACAAGTAAAACTATAATAATAACAAATTGTTCAAATAAGCATTTAATAATATCTTTAAATTTTAAACTACTAAATAAGTTAACTACTTTCGTAATATAATTAAAGAAACTATCAATAACTTTACTTAAATTATCTTTTTCTTTTTTCTTCTCCGTTACTTCTTTTAAATTTTCATGAACTAATTCATTAATATTTAAATTAAATAACTGACATATTTGCATAACTTTATCCATCTCTGGATAAGAAAGACCTGATTCCCATTTACTAACAGCTTGTCTAGTAACCCCTAACTTTTCAGCTAACTGTTCTTGTGATAAGTTATTATCTTTTCTTATTCTTTTTAAATTATCAGCTAAATTCATAACTTTCTCCTCTTTTCATGACCAAAATATATCAATTTATCTGGTTGCACTCTACCAATTTTAAGTTGTTTTTTGTCAATTTTCGGTTGCAAAACCACAAATTTATTAATATTTTACTATAAATAATGAAACTTATACACAAAAAAAACAAGTATTTAACTTGTTAAATATGTTCTAATAAAGTTTTAATAGCTATTAGTATCAATATAATACCACCAAATACTTTAGCTTTATTTTCGTATCTAGAACCAACTTTATAACCAATCTTTACTCCAAAATAAGTAAATAAATAAGCTATCATACCAATCATCAATACTGCAAACCATATATTTACTTTAACAAAAGCAAAAGTAAAACCAACAGCTAAAGCATCAATACTAGTAGCTATCGCCGGAATTAACATCGATTTAAAATTAATTTGTTCATCTAAAGATTCTTTTTTATTAGTTATAGTTTCAAAAATCATACTAGCTCCAATTATAACTAATAAAGCAAATACAATATAATGATCTATCGAAAATAATAATTCATCAAATAAATCACCTATATAATAACCTATTATTGGCATTAAAGCTTGAAATCCCCCAAAATACAAACCAACTTTAACTTGCTTTTTAATATCTAAATCTTTAAGACATAATCCCTTACATATTGATACCGCAAAAGCATCCATTGCTAAACCAATACTGATAAATAATACTTGTATATAGCTCATATAATCTCTCCATATAATAAATAAATATTATATAAGCAATATTTTTATTCATAAAATATTAAAATCTATTTAAATAATCAATAACTTCATCAATACTTTCTTTAGGTGTTGAAGCTCCCGCCATAACTCCAACCTTTTTAAATTTACCAATATTTTCATTTAATTCATCAACCGTTTCAATTAAATAACTATTAGGACATTTCTCGAAACTGATATTAAATAACTTTTGGGTATTAGAACTATTCTTACCCCCAATAATAATCATTGCTTCAACATCTTCAGCCATTTCTTTTACTTCTTTCTGTCTTAACTCCGTAGCATTACATATCGTATTATTAATTAAAATATCATAATTATTACCTAGTTTATTTTTAATTAATTCACTTATCTCATGAAATAGATCAACTGAATAAGTAGTTTGCGCTAAAATAGCTACTTTCTTTTTTAAAGACTTTTTAATACTTTCAATACAATTGTTAATATCTTCTAACTTTTCCACAATAAAAGAATCACTACCACAGAAACTAATTGTTCCTAATACCTCAGGATGATCTTTATGGGCAATTAAAACTATATAATACCCATCATTAACATAATTTATAGCTTCATTGTGTATCTTCAATACTTTAGGACAAGTTAAATCATATAACTCTATATTTCTTTTCTTCGCCTTATCATAAACATCTTTAGGTACACCATGAGCTCTTATTATGACTTTAGATCCATCTTCTACTTCATCTAAAGAATTAATAAAAACTAAGCCTTCGGCTTTTAATTTATCAACAACCTGTTGATTATGTACTAACTCACCTAAACAATAAACTTTATCATTTTCTAAAACATATTTTTGGGCTTTTGTCACTGAGTTTAATACTCCACCGCAAAAACCAGCTGTCTTACCTAGAATAATTTCCATTGCCATCACCAAGAATAGTATATCAGAACAAAAGTAAAATAAATAATAAATTATTTTACATTAAGAAACCTCACGGTTTCTTTTTCTTGTTTCATAGGATTTTCCTCCTCCACAAGCCTAACTTCCGATGGTCGCCACCGTACACTTTTTTATTTC
>CANQOH010000037.1 GCA_947625425.1 uncultured Bacilli bacterium | reverse complement strand
GAAGTTATGGCTCCGGATGCTGAGGCATAATGAACTGGTGTACCAAAAACAAAACCATCAGCATTTTTAGCTTTTTCCGCAAACTCATTTACAACATCATTAAATACACATTTGCCAAGTTCAGAACATTTATGGCAAGCAATACATCCAGATATCGGTTTAATACCTATCCAAAATATTTCAGTTTCTATTCCTTCATTATTTAATTCTTTAGCTACTTCACTAAGAGCAGTATAAACACACCCTTCTTTATGTGGGCTTCCATTTACTAGTAATACTTTCATAACAATTATCTCCATTCTTAAATTAATCTTTTCTTAATGAAAATTATATCATGAAAAATAGCAAACTTTGTATATATCGTTTGCTATTTATTTTATCTAATTACTTACTTTGATATCGCCACAATCATTTTCGATTTTTAGAGTAATATCAGATTTATTATAATTGTTATTTATTTTTACTTTACCTAAATCAGTTGCAGCATCAATAAATAATTTATTCGTCTTACCTATTTCGATGTCACCATAGTCATCTTTTATATAAGAATCTTTTTGTAAATTAATATTCTTAACTTTGATGTTACCACAATCATTTTCAAGCTTAAGATAGTTATTAATTGAATTTATTTTAATGTCACCATAATTATTTATGACTGTTACATCATTGACATTAGAAATAGAAACATCACCACAGTCTTCATTTATATTTACTATATTAGATTCTCCTATTTCAATATCGCCATAATTATTATCTATTTTGATATTATTACCACCTAGTATTTTTACATCACCGCAATCTTCTTCAATGTCAATATTAGCATTTAATAATTCATCGATATAAATATCGCCATAATTATTCTTAATATCAATATTACCATTAAAATCTTCTGGTAAATATATTTCTATTTTAGATGATTTTTGATTAAAGCAAAAGCCAACGCAATCTTCTTCACTTATTTTAATATTTAAAGTATCATTGTTAGTTTCAACATCCGTATTATCTTTTTCACCATATATTATGGCTTTAATATTATCGTCATTTGATGTTTTTATATTTATTTCACTAATCGAAGAATCAATTATAATTTTATTAAATTTTTCTTCATAAGTTTTATCAAGAATTAATTCATTACTACTTTGCAAACCAAATTTAAAACCACTAAATTTAAAATCACTTTGTAAGAGTTTTACAAAAAATATAGAAAGAACTACCATTAAAATTGTTAAGATAACAATTAAAGTTATAATCAAATATTTATTTTTCATCTTTAAGACTCCATAACATAAATATTAATTTTAATATTTCTTCAAATAAACCAAAGATAATCCATATTATCCAAGTTAAATGCCAAGCCATAGTTTTAAAGCTTATAATAAGATAGATAATGGTTACAATGATTGCTACAACATTTGAAATTTGATTTCTTATTTTATCAAGTTCAGTTTCTTCTTTATTTTTTTCTTTTTTATACACAATACAAACATAAACAATGATACCGGTTGCTATTCCGCAAATTAGTAAGAAGATTGACGATGCTACTATAGGATTCATATTCATAACTGGAATAGTAATCATTACCCATATAACAGATAGAAAATATAATATAACACTAATGGCGATTCCTTTAGCTTTTTTATTTAATTTAATCTTCTCTTCTTCAGTACTAATTAAATTTTCATTATTATTTGTATTTTCTTTTCTTTCTAATTTAATAAATAATTCATTTGGACTTATACCATATAACTCACATAGTGGAACAATTTTATCAAAGTCAGGCATACTTTGATCTGTCTCCCACTTTGAGATTGTTTGTCTAGTAACATTTAATTTCTCTGCTACTTCTTCTTGGGATAATTTTTTGTCTTTTCTTAATTCATATAATCTTTCACCTAGATTATTCATTTTCCTCACCTCACAAGCAAAATTATACATTTCATTTTTGTTGCAATCTACCAATTTGAGTTGGAAATTTGTCAACTGATATTAACATTGTAATAAATATAACATGAAAAAAGTAAACTATTTTAGCTTGCTAATATTGTTTATAATTTATATTATATCAGAAATATTATTTATAAGTAGTTTACTGACTTCTTTATCACTCATTAAAGTTATAGAAAAAGTTTTATAACCTATCCTATTAATACTAGCTCCACAATGGTATACTTTTTTGTTATCTATGATAAAATAACGATCGTGAAAAGTATCATCATATTTAATAACCAAATTATTATATTGCTTATTATATTTTAAAATATCCTGATTAGTAATTAAGTTATTTTTTTTTAGTAATAATAGTTACATTAATACTTAATCTTTTTATAATATCTAACAATGTATTATCAGCATAAGCATCAACTATTATTAAACTAGATTTAGCTTTTTTAAATATTTCTAAAATTTTAGAGTATGCATCCCATATTTGACCATTAAAATATATTTCTGTGTTTTTTCTATTTTTATCAAACTTCTTAAATGACTCTTGAAGTAACTTTATATTTTCAGTATTTTGCATAACTTGATTATTGATATATCTCTGTTCTAACAAATTAGTTGAGATATATTTACGCATCATAACAAAAGCATCCATTATTTTGATACTTACTTCAGTCGCAACTTTTGATTTTAAAATAGTTGCTAACATAGCTACTCCTTGTTCTGTAAAAACACGAGGCATATATTTTCTATGAGCACCTCTACCTGATGTTTTAATTTTTAAGGTCGAAATTTTCGACCTTAAAAAAGTCCAATCATCATTTGATAGTACCCAAGAAAATCTTTCAGGGAATTTTTCAAAATTATTTTTAACAGCTTCATTTATTCTCTTCGTTTCCACCTGATATAGTTCAGCTAAATCAGAATCTAGCATTACTTGTTTTCCTCTTACTTCATAAATCATATTCTCAACCACAATTTTACTTTCTGTAATTAATTCTTCCATTTCAAAACTCCTCCTATTATTTTTTATGGTCGAAATTTTCGACCTCAAGTTTTCATATTCATTAATTGTAAATATCCAAGAAAACCTTTTTAATCACTCTATTGTTGTTTTAATTTTTTTGGTCGCAATTTTCGACCAAAAAAATTTACTTCCTTTAATTAATTCTTTCGTTTTACCATCCCCCTAAAATAAAAAAGGACACACTCATAAATGAGTATGTCCGCATCATGTTAATTATTTCTTGCCTAAATAAATAACGCTATCGTTTAAATTGTCATATTAACACCTGGCAAGTAATTAATATATTTATATTATATCATTTTTGATACTATTTATAAAGCTTATTTTGATTAAAAGAAACCTCTACCTTCAATGTACCAATTATTATTTTTATCTTTGACTAATAACCATTTATAATGTTCTAATGAATTTGCACTAAAACCGGAATCTTTAGGAATATAAAATTCTTTATATGTTTCAAAATGAGTAGATAAAATTAATACTTTATCGGTATTATATTCTTTTAAATAACTTTGATATTCATCTTCACTTAGTTCAACATATGTTAAATCAGTGGTTGTAGCTGGATATTCTTTTAATTTATTTAAGACAAGCAATACAGCTTCTACCATTTCTTCATTAGTATATCTATCATTATCAGAAATATTTATTTCGACATTAGATATATCACCATCTTTATGAATATGATTAGGAATAAGTCCTAGAAAAGATGTTACATATAGCACTAAACATAATATAGAAATATATATTAAAGGCTTTTTTAATTTATCAGATACAGAACAAATAATATTACCAACAATAAAGCCAATAAAGATAAAGACTAAATAAACACCTATTAAAGATAATGTATCTATTTGTTTATAGAAAAATAAACTAGTAATTAAAAAGGAAATAATAGAAATAATTGGATAGATAAATTTATTCTTATTAACAATAGTAAAGAAGGTAGAAAAGATTAGGGTTATTAAATAAATAATCCATACTACAGTACTTTCTTCTTTAAGAAATAATGGTAAAGCAAATAAAAGTAAAATATTTAAAGCTAATAAAGCGGGAATAATATATTCTTCAAAAATACTTTTTGGTTTTGCTCTAGAGGTATCTTCTTCTTTGCTCTTATAATCATCTAATAATTCATCACTAGAAAGACCTAAAGTCTTAGCAAGTTTAGGAACTAATTTAGAATCAGGTAAACGACCATTATGTTCCCATGCTAAAATTGTTTCTTTACTAACTCCCATTATTTCACTAAGTTCTTTTTGACTTAATTTCATCTTCTTACGATTTTCTGTAATTGTTTTTCCTATATCATTTTTATTCATATCCAAATATCTCCTCTGTTAATTAGTTATTATACATCAAAATATAACTAATTCATCAAAAACATTGTCATAAATTCTTCAATAGTATACGTTTTATTGTCACCTGGTAAAGTTACATAGGAATATGCATTATTCTTTTCGGCTACTTGGAATACATCATCTGTCCAACTAACTTCTCCTTTTTTAGTTATTTTAGTATTCCATTCATCACTACCATAAGATTTAGTAGTCTTTGTAACATTAATATACCTAAAACCATAATTTGCTTGATTATTATCTATTTTATAAATATAAGTTTCATAAACTATTTCACCTGCTCCACCATGGAAGACAGCCATATAATTATCAGGTATTTCATTCTTATCAATTGGTTCTTTATGATAAACAATTTTATAATCATCTAAGTCCTTAATAGTAATTCTTTTATTCTTTAAGGCTTCCTCAACTGTTTCTTCATAACCATGAGTATATCTAACTAAAATATATTTACTTTTTATGCAACTATAATAATAAACATAGTCATCATCACGATAGAATTCTTCTAAAGCTTCAGCACAAACAAAATCTTTTATATCTTTAGTGGTATCAACTATTTCTTTTACTTCATATTCTGCTGGACAAGCATATTTAACAGTCTTAAATAAAGTTTTTTCTTCTTTATTATTACAATAATAATGATTTACTAATAAGCCCTTATCAATATAAGATGTTTCACCACCATTATAATATTCACGTATTTTAAGTAATGGACTATTATTTAGTAATTTAGCTTGTAATGTATCCACAACAATAAAAGCAACTAAAACTACTAAAACAATTAAAAATATTTTTAAACCTTTTTTCATATAAACACCTACTTTATAGATTTATTATATCATGAATTATTTTATCTACTAAAAAAACAAATCATTTAATATTGATTTGTCTTTAATTACTACTTATCAAGTTCTTTAATATATTTACAAATTATTTCGGCTGTTTTATCAACACCTAATTTATCAACATTTAAAGCTAAATCATAGTTATCATAAGAATTCCAATTTCGATTAGTAAAATAATTATAATGTTTAGCACGTTGTTTATTTATTTTGTTAATTTCTTTTTCTGCTGTTTCTTTAGATAAACCATAATATTTTACTACTCTATTTATTTTAGATAGCATATCAGAATATAAGAATATACTTATGACATTTTTATTATTTCTTAATATATAATCAGCACATCTACCTACAATAACACATGATTCTTTTTTAGCAAGAGATGTAATTACTTTAGCTTCATTAGTAAATAAATTATCATCATTAGTATAAAACATACTTGATTTAATATTTTGTTCTTCATTATCTTGAATATATTTTTTAGTATAGCCATATTTTTCAGCTGTTAAGTTAATTATTTCTTTATCATAAAAATTAATACCTAAAGAAGAGGCAACTAGCTGACCAACAAAATGACCACCAGAGCCATATTCACGAGAGATAGTTAAAACAACTTTGTTCTTTAAGATAGTTGGATCAATAGTTATCTTTTCGTCTTGAAGATTTAGTTCTTCTTTAGAACTTTCTAATTTTTTAAATTCACTTAAAAGAAGTAGTATCCCTAAAATAAAAGCTAAGATATCTGCAATGATAGCACTCCATAACATCGTTACGATACTATGACTTAATGTCGCAATAATTATAATAGCTGGAACAAAGAAGATAACATCTCTAGCTAAAGCTAAAATAGTTGATTTAACACTAGAACCCATTGATTGTAAAAGAATAGAAATCGATTTAATTAAACAAGTAAAAATAATTCCACCTAAGAAGATTCTTAAACAATATTTAGCATATTCTAAGTATTCGATACCATTACCTTTACCAAAAATATTAATAATAAAAGTTGGGAAAAATTCAAAGATAACAAATGCTAAACAACCAATAATTAAATTAATTACTAAGATATATTTAATTGTTTCTTTAACTCTTTTAGTATTACCAGCACCCATATTATAACCAATAATTGGCATACCTCCTAAAGAAACACCAATCACGATGGAAACAACAATACCGAAGACTTTCATACAGATACCAATAACAGCTAATGGTGTTACAACCCCGTATGTCAAACCAGTAGATGCCATTGTCATATAACCATATTTACCAACGACATTGTTAGCAACTGCTATAATAATAACAATCGCTAATTGAGTTATTAAAGAAGCTAAACCTAAAGAAAGAGTTTTAGTCCAAATACCTTTATCTAGTTTTAATGATTCTTTATTAATTTTAAATGATTTTGCTTTAGTTAAATAAACTATACTAACAATAAAAGTTAATACTTGACCTATTACAGTCGCTATAGCGGCACCTTTAACACTTAAGTTAAAAACAAAGATAAAGATAGGATCTAAAATAATATTAGAAATCGCCCCAATTAAGGTAGCAAACATCGCATAATTAGGACTACCATCATTTCTAATGGAAGCATTAAGTCCTTGACCAATAATATAAAATGGTAAACCACAACAAATTATTTTTAGATAATCTTTAGCATATCCGTAACACTCTACTTCGTTTGGGTTAGCGCCAAATATTCTTAAAATTTGTTTACTAAAAACAAAACCAATAATGGTTAAAATAATAGCTATAAACACTAAAAGAATTAAACCATTGCCAATAGATTTATTAGCTTTTTCTCTATCTTTCGCTCCTAGCGATAAACTAAATAAGGCTGCCATGCCATCTCCTACTAATAAAGCAAAGGCTAAAGAGATGACAGTAAATGGATAAACAATATTTGTAGCCGCATTACCAAATGCTCCAGCACTACTCCAACCAATAAATATTTGATCAACAATATTGTATAAAGCAGCTACTATCATACTAATAACACATGGAATAGCAAATTTTTTTATTAACTTAGGAATGCTATCTTTTCCTAAATCCAATTCTTTCATAATATTCCTCCTTATATTTTCGAGCATAAAAAATACGTAAGCCATTGTACAATTGGACTTACGCATTTGAGCTACTCATTGAATATAAATGAACTTAATAAATTTTTTCTCGACATGAAAAATCATATCACATTTTTAAATTTTATGTAAGTTTTTCTTAAATTGTTTATTTTTATTTTGTAAAGAAATCTGGATAAGTACTCATTACTTCTTCAAGAGAAATATATTTATGATTAGTAGCATATTTTAAAGTCATAACTTGATTATTTAAAGTAAATTTAATTAATACTTCATTACTCAGATAATTATCATTTTCATTATCACGATAATCTAAAAGATCATAAAAGACATAATTTGTTTCTTCTTCAATAATTTTTCTTAAATCTACGTTATTAGAAACTGTATAATAAAAACAACCTTTATCATTTAAACTATCTGGGAGTAATCTTTGACCATCACCCCAAATATTAATAGTATCTATTATATTATTTTTAGAATCGTACATAGCAAAGGCGAAACCAGAACCATCACATAAGAAGTCATTACCATACTCTTTACTATCTTTAATGATGTTAATAATTTCATTTATTTTATTTTGGTCTTTTATTGTTCCTAAATCTTTATCACTACTTTTAATAACTATTTTATTGGTTTTACTTAATTTATCTAAAGTGTTTTGGGGAAGATTTTTACCTTCAGGAGAATTATTATTTTTTACATTATACTCATTTATAATTTCAGAGAAATCAATATCGTTATTAGGAGTATGAGCATAAATAGTTATACCTTTATAATTAACTTCATATTTTTGATAGACTTCGTATTTTTGATAGAAATACTTATCAAAGTCTTTCATTACATAATAATCATATGTTCCATTAACTGGATAAACAATAACATAAATATTATCGGGATGATTACTAGCATAAACAGCTTTATAATAAGCTATTTTATCTTGGTCATTTTCTTTAATATCACTTAATGGAATATCAATTAAATCATCAGTTTCTGTAACTAGATAACCACCTACTTGATCCGCTAGATATTTTAATAAGTTCTTATCTATTCCATCATTATCTTGATATAAAGGACAAGCATATTTTGTAGTTTTAAAATGCCAACTTATATCTACGATATCTTGGTCTTTTGTACAATAATAAGTATCTATTAAAATTCCTTTGTCGACATAACCGCCACTTATATCTT
Source organism: uncultured Bacilli bacterium (assembly GCA_947625425.1). Next base: position 2,640 of record CANQOH010000037.1, on the reverse strand, counting down.
GTTTAAAACTAATAAGAGGACTGTTTTTAAATATGCGAGCTTGTAGTGTATCGAGAATTATAATGCTAAATATTACAGCAATAACAATTAAGGTAATTTTTAAAATTTTTTTCATATAAATCTCCTTATAATAAATATAATACTTCTAATAAATATATCGCTTTTTTGAAGAAAAAGTTACATATTATTAATTATTTTTTCTTTTTTAGAGGAAATGCTAATCTCATAAAAGGGATAATGGCAATAGTAAAGATAGCAACTACAATAAATAATTGATATGTTTTATTAACAATTGCATAGTAAACAGTATATACTAGAAAACCAATGACATAGATAAAAAATGTAAGACGAAAAAGATATTTAAAGATATTAGATAACTTTGCTTTATTTAAAAGATAAAAGAGTCTTTCAAAAAAGATAGCAAAAGAACATATTAGAAATGGACTAATAATTATTCTGGCAAACAATTCATTTTGAAAAAAAGCCCATAATAAAAAGATAAAGGCAAAGACAGCAGTTATCATTTGACGAATATAATAAATATTTTTCATATTAGCCTCCTTAAGTTACTCAATATTATATCATGAAAAAAAGTAAAGCTAATATACTTTACTCTTTACAATAATTCATTAATTCATTATCAGTTTTTTTACTATTCTTTTCTACTACCCAATATTCATTATCTTGATCAAAATTACAACGATAGACATCATAGAATAAGGTATCGTAATAAAGTACATTACCAATATATTTAGTTGTTGTTCTAAACATAGGTGCTTCTTCATTATATTTAACATTTATATAGTCAGTAACTAGTAAGATACTCATTGATAAAGTAAAGATAAGAATCATAAGTAGTAATCTGATATACCATTTAATTGAATTTAAAATTCTTGTAATACCTATCATAAAGATAATAATACCAATGACTGAATAAATAGAACCCCAACTACTCTCACTTGGAAATATCGTAATAGCTGAAATAGCAATAAATAAACCAAAGATAATGATAATTACGGAAATAACTTGATTATATTTAGTTATTCTTTTTGTTGAATAATCAATCGTGTTAACAATATTTTCTTCAAACTTATCTTGGTATTCATCTTTATTTAACTTTTCCCCACTTAATAATTCATTAATCGTAATATCTAGTTTAGCACATAGTGGTTTAAATAAAGATAAGTCTGGCATGTTTTTACCATTCTCCCAATTACTTACTGAACGATCAGTTACACCTAAACTTTCAGCTAAATCACTTTGAGTTAATTTTTTCTTTTTACGACATTCAGCGATGAATTTACCTATTTTTTCTTGATTCATATTTTTTCTCCTTTCACATTAAATATAAAATGTAAAAGTCTTTTTGAACACGAAGTAAAACTTGAGTTTCATATTAATTGTAACACTATTTTAATTTTTTATTAGCTCTAACTATCATATATATCGACATAATTGTATTTATTAAGCAAACTACAAATCCCATAATACTAGTCATTATCATTTTAAATTCACTATCATTTGTTCCAAACTCTGAAACCATAGCGACTTCTAAAGAAATCATTGAAATCATTGCCACAGTTAAGTTAATACATTTACTGGATGCTAAAAGCGGACTATGATCTTTACGATATTTAATAACATTAATAATAGCACTTATGATTAAATAAAAATCATACATAGCTACTATATAAATAATAAAACCAGCATAAGTTATTTCTTGATTTTGTCTAATTATTAAAATTATCATCCCCATTAATATTAAGTTTAGAAATAAAAGTATAATACCTGTCAATCTTAATTTTTTATATTCTTCTTTTAACTTGATTCCAACTTCATTCTTTATATCTTTAACTATTGTTAATTTCATAAAAAATAAAATTAGGTAATAAATAGCGAAAGTTATAAACCACCAAGATAAATAGAATATACCTGTGGTCAGTTTAAAAATACCATAAATAAAATTTATAATTAAGGAAATAGCAAGAAATATTTTAGTTACTTTTAATTCATGTTTTTTATATAAATGATATGGTTTAGATTCTTTTACAATATTGTTACTAAATTGACAAACTTTATAAAACCAGACACAAAAAATAATTAAGGCATAAGTAGATAAAAGATAACTTATATAAGCAAGAGGTGTATCTTCTAAGTGACAACTAAATACATAAATAAGCAAGCCAAAACTTATATTAAATATAATGAAACCAATTATCCTATTTGGTAAAAAGATATTCTTTAAAATTTTTTTCATAAAACACCTATAAGCAAAAAAGAGGATTTTTGTAATCCTCAAATTACTTTTTATTACTTTTTATTACTTTTTATATATGAATATATTGGATAGTTTAAGACACAAACAAGTAAACCAATAACACCAGTTACAATACCAATTAGTAAATCAGTTTTAGATGGATCTCCAACCATAACTTTACTCATACCAAAGCCCATTACTAAAGCCCCAACTATACCAATAACCCAAGTAATAACTATTCCCCAATTTATAGGAGTATGTTCTTTTTTTGGATGATTATTTCTATAAACAGGAATAATGCAAAGTAGAATAATAAAACCTAAAATTGCTACAACAACACCTACTTTAAATAAGTCCCATTCAGGTATTAAACACATACACAT
>CANQOH010000036.1 GCA_947625425.1 uncultured Bacilli bacterium | reverse complement strand
TTAAAGCGTTATCTTTTATATCTATATTATTTTCTTTATCTATTACTAGTTTATTCATTTTTTTAATTTCTTTCTATTGCATTTTCATCAAGAAATTCTTTAAATCCATATTTTTCGATTTCATTAGCTAATGAGGCATCACCTGTTTTAACTATTTTTTTATCAGCTAGAATATGAATATAGTCAGGTTTTAAGACTTCAAGTAGTTTAGGATTATGAGTTATTAATAATATAGAACAATTAGTTTCTTCTTGATACTCTTTAATAGAATTAGCAACAATCTTTAAAGCATCAACATCTAAACCAGAATCAACTTCATCAAGAATTAAGAATTGAGGTTTTAAAAGCCAAATGTGTAATAATTCATTTTTCTTTCTTTCGCCACCAGACATACCACTATTGATATCACGATGTAAGAAACTTTCAGGGATTGATAATTTAGTACATACTTCTTTAGCTTGTTTAGAGAACTTAAAGATATCGATATGTTCCCCTGTTTTTTCAGATAAAGCCAGACGAAGCATTTCAGCATTAGTAACACCTTCAATAGCGATAGGACTTTGACTAATCATCATAATACCTAAACGACTAATATCAGTAGTTGTTAAGTCTTTTAAATTATGATTATTATAAGTGATTTCACCTTTTGTGATTGTATAATTAGGGTCTTTTAAAATAGCACGACATATCGTACTTTTACCAGCACCATTAGTCCCCATTAAAGCATGAGTTTCGCCATCTTTAATATCTAAAGAAAAATCTTTTAGAATTTCTTTATTATCAGCATAAACAGTTAATTTATCAATTTTTAACATTCGGCATCACCTTTAGTTATTTTAGCATTTTTTTTAATATTCGTCTACTTAGTTATATATAAGTAAAAAAAGGAGATTACTCCTTTATAATATTAGACCAAGTTAGATTTTCTAATGGTTCATTTTGCATATATTTTTTAACTAATAATAAGTAGTTTAAATATAAGTGATCATCTTCGATATAAGCTTTGATAAAATCAGGTTCTTGAAATTCTTTAAGACCTTGTGGCGTTAAACCTTTAATAGTAGTTGGTTTTTTAACAAAACTAATTAATTCATCAAGATCAAATTCCACAAAATATAGTACTTCATCATCAAGACTTTTTAGGTCATTTAAATTAAATGCACTATCATAGATGAAAAGATGCGAAAATTCACGTATTATGTAATTATCATTAATATATTTATCTATTTTACGAATACCAAAAGATATTAATTTATTAAATGGAACTTCTAAAGAAGATTCCTCTTTTATTTCACGAATACCATCTTCAACTTTTTCCCCTTTAAGTAAATGGCCACCAACAGAGATATCTAATTTATTTTGATGAGCAACATCATTATGTGAAGCATTTTTATATTGTAAATAAACTTTATTTTCTTTAGTATTAACAAATAAGCAAGAAAAGACTTGGTGCCATAATCCTTTTTCATGAACTTCTTTTTTTGTGGCACTACTAATTAAGTGATAATTTTCATCAAAAACGTCAATATATTCCATTTTATTTACCTATACTATTTTTAATAAAGTTAGTAGCATCTTCATACATATGATCAAATTCACTTAGAATATTAATGTTATATTTATCAGCAATATTAGAAACAATAATAAACATTTTAATTAAGCGATCAGTAATAAATTCTTTATGCGTTGCAAAACCAGGACGAGATTTAGCAAAACGATATTCATAGTCTTCTAAAAAGACTTCAGTTAATTGACCGAATAAAACACTTAAGCCTTCAATTTTATCGTAAGTATAATCTTGATAATTATCTAAAGATGAAAAATCTATTTTTTCTAAGTAAGATAAATATGATAATTGAAGTAAGACATCACTTATTTCATCACCTAAATTATCTATTACACGACCTTCTTCATTTATAGCCTCATTACTGTTTAAGACATTGTATAAATGACTTAATTGAATATTAAGTTCTAGTAGAACAGTTAGACTATCCCAGTCTTTTTTTTCTAAGACTTTAAATTGTTCTTTTAAAGATACGGCTTTTTCGATTTTAGTATTAATAAACTTTTTAATATTTTTCATTTAATCGCCCCTTTAAATAAAAAAGTTAGTATAAACATTATACTACTTTTTATTTTATTATTAAATATTTTGCATTAGTAAATGATGAATTAAAGACATTATCATCTTCTCTTTTTTTATCAATAGTGACTTTTTTACCTAAAGCAAAGGTTAGATATGAAGCATCACCAGCTTTAATATCAGCATTTTTAATTAAGATACCATTATCTTCAATGATAACTTCCATCCCATCAGTATTAATATTTAAACGAACTAATAAGTTGTGTAATCTTTCTTGAAGATCAATATTTTGATTTTTACATTTAGCACATAATGCTCTTTGTTCTTTAGAACAGTGATTATATTTTTGACATTCAATAGTACCATAGTACCCTGGACTTGGTTTTTTCAAAGTTTCAGCTAACGCACAAGTATTAGTTTGAAAATTATTTTGCGTATGAGTATAGTTTTCAAATAAGTAATTATAAGCTTGTTCTGGCCAAAGACTAATAGCTTCTAGACATTCCGTTTTTTTAGTTTTAGTAACATCCCAAAAATCTATTTTATCAATATAGTCTTTTCTTAAAGCTAAACCAGTAGTTACGGATACTTTAGTATATTGAGATACGAAATCTAAGATTTCTTTAATTTTTTTAGGATCAGAATTTTCAGGAATAAATGGTCTAAAGTAATGAATTATAGGAATATTATTTTCATGTAATCTTTTAAAATTACTTTTTATATCATCATAATTAACATTTGGTTCATATTTTTTACCTAAGCCAGAATAACTTAGGTAAATAACAAATTGCATTCCTTTAGCCATTAAATCTTTAAGATAAGCAATAAATTCATCAGGAATAAAACATTTAGTAATTAAGATTAAAGGATTAGATACTTTTTTAAGATCTAATTCTTTTAATAATTCTTTAACATAATTAATATTATCGGGATTTAAAAACGGATCAGTATTAGGTAATAAACAGATAGGAATATTTTCATTATAGTATTTAGATTTAAATAATTGATTAATAGCTTCTTCAGGTGTAACTAAAACTCGAGGTTTAGTGGTATTATCACCTGTAGCTTGTAAAAAACAATACTTGCAACCATTAGTACAACCGACGATTGAATTAACGGCAAGCCAAGTATCATGCATTTGGATTATATTGTCTTCCATTTTTATCACCTTTTTAAATTCCTATATAAATATACCATGTTATAATTATAACTCAAGTAGTAAATTAGTTATATAACTATAACTTATAGTTATATATAATTATTCGATATTACTTATTAAATTAATAAATTCTTTAGATGAATTAGTTAAAGTTGTTTCATTATAAACAATAGTAATTGTTTCACGAGGTAGTTCTTCGACTAATTCGATTATTTGAAGGTCTGGTTCAGTCTTAGCTATGCTTTCTAACATATAACCGATCCCCATTCCCTCTTTAACATATTTTAACATCATTTCTTGATTTTCTAATTCCATAATAGGATCAGTAGTTAAACCTTTACGACTAAAACATTCTTCAACTTGCTTACGAGCATCAGTTGTTTTCACTGGTAAAAGAAGTGGTTTAGTCGAAAGTTCTTCTAAGTTAGAAACATTTGGATTTTCTAACTTTTCTTTATTATAAACAAAACAGTATTTAGTATGAGATATTTCTAGTGCTTTTAAATCTTTATTAGTTTTACTATAGTTATTGAAACCAGGAATAACAAGTAAATCTAAAGTATGTTGATAGAATAAATCAAATAAAGCATCAGTCTCACGATTAGTCATTTTAATAACAATATTAGGGTGCTCTTGCATAAATTTTTTTATGTAATCGCTCAAGTAATAAACGCTAATGTAAGTTGGAACACCAATAGATATTTTACCTTTCATTAGTTCTTTGCCTTCTTGTAGTTCTTTTTCACCAAGCATTAAGAAATTATAAGCTTTTTCAACATAACTAAATAACGCTTTGGCTTCAGGAGTTAAATCAATGCCACGATTTGTACGATAGAATAATAAAGTATTTAGTTCGTACTCTAAATTCTGAATATGTTTTGATATAGCAGGTTGCGATATATGAAGTGTTCTCGATGATTCAGAAAAGCTTTTTGTCTTTGCTACAACATAGAAAACCCTGTACAAGTTAAGGTTTAGATTATTACATGGTAATGCCATAAATAAGCCCCCTTTTGGAATGGTTTTTATTATAAGCATTTTATTTTTTTTGTCAATATTTAGCTATAACTAAAAATAAAAACAACTATAATTCTTTGTTATAGTTGCTTTTGGATATTTTATAATGATTTTAACCAGTTATCTAAATCTTCTTTAGTAGTGGTTCTTTTTAGTTCTGAAGATACATAACCATCTTTGACACTAAAGATTGTTGGAGTATCAGTGAAATAATAATATGATAATAATCTTTGACCTTCAGCTTTACTTAAAGATATAACATTAATACGATAAATTATCTTATTGTTTTCTCCAAATACCTCATCAACGATTGGTTCATATGCAGCACAATGATAACAATTAGTACTAGCTATTAGGACTACCATATCTTCTTTATTAACTATCTTTTGTTCTAATTCTGCTAAAGAGATAGTTTCAATATGTTCATAGTTTTCTGCTAATTCAGCTGGTTCTTCTTTAGCAGTTAACTTACCTTCTTTTTTGATTACTTTATTAACTTTTTTATAAAGATTAACATTAACGTTTTGGTGAAGTTTACTATTATTTGTTTCATTAGCTACAACATAGTAAGTTGTAGACACAATAAGACCAACAATAGCAATTATTAAAAGAATAATAATAGCTTTTTTAGTTTTACTTCTTTTAATAACTTTGTCTTCTAAAACAACATTATCTTCTTCTAATTTATCAACTACATCATTTAAGTTTTTATTATGAGTTCCATCAAAGATAATAGTTTTTTCTAATTGTTCTTCTTTTGATAAAGTTTCTGTTTTTGGTTCTTCTACTGGAGTAATTTCTTTAGGTTCTTTTTCTTTTGGTACAGTAGTTTGTTTTATTTCTTTAACTTCAGTTAGAACTTTATCTTCTTTCTTTTTAGTAGTTGTTTTAGGAGTTACTTTTTTAGTTTGAGTTTTCTTTGCATGATTAGTAGTTTTTGTTCTCCTATTTTGGTTAGTAGTTCTCCTTCTACTATTTGTTTTACCATTACGATTAGTTTTATTTTGGGTATTACGATTAGATTTTGCACTAGTATTTTTCTTTGCTTTTTCTTCAGCCATATAACTCACCTATCATTCTTTTATTATTTTATCATCTTTTTGAAATAAAAAAAAGGTTTTTATGAAACCTTTTCTATTTCAATAAATCTTATTGATTTAATAACTGGTTTTTTAAGAGGCGTTTGTTCATCTGGACCAACTTCAGTATTAGCTAATTTATCAACAGTATCCATACCAGCAAAGACTTTACCGAATGAAGCATAATTACCATCTAAGAAAGTTGAATCTTCATGAACAATAAAGAATTGACTAGAAGCACTATTCATTGTTTCTTCGGTATCAGGATTACCACCACGACGAGCCATTGAAACTACACCTCTAGTATGGGATAGGTTGTTTTCAACACCATTAAGTTTAAATTCACCTTTAATTTCTTCATCAGAGCCACCAGTACCATTACCGTTTGGATCACCAGTTTGAATCATAAAACCTTTCATAATACGATGGAATGTTAAGCCATCATAGAAGTGTTCACTAACTAATTTTTGAAAATTAGCAATAGTTATTGGCGTATCAGAATTAGATAAAACAATTAAAATAATATCACCATTTTGCATTTGAATTTTAACACGATTAGTTATTTCATCAGTTTCTTTAAATTTATAACCTTCTATTTCGCCTTCAGTTATTTCTTCAGTCACAATCTTTTCCTCCTCTTCAGCTTTAACTTCACTTTCAGAATTGTTTTTTTCTTCATTGCCACAACTAGTTAATAAGAAGGGACATAATAACAATAATAATATAATTAATATCTTTCTTTTCATTTTATCACCATTAATATAATAACAAATATTATTTTCTTTTTAAAGTATTTAGATATTCTTTATCTTCTTTAGTTACACGATATGATTCTCTTATTTTTCTGATTGCTTTATTATGTGTAAAAGTATTTAATTGATTATCTTTAAGATAATTAGTAGTTTCTTCTAGATAATTAGTATATAATTCACAGATTAACCAAGCTTCAGCCATATTAATGTAATATTTATCTGATTCAATATCGTTTAATAAAGTAAAAATATCATTTAAGTATTCTTTTTTAATAAAGAAATTTAAAATAATAATTAAACCAGTACGAGAAATAAATTCTTTTGGAGATTTAGCTAGTTTTAATGCTATTTTAAAGTATTTATTGGGTTTACTGTTCATAATCTTTAAACTATTACAAAATGAATCACAAATAGCCCAATTATCGATTTTTTTAAGATAGTTATTAAAGTATTTAGTAAATATTTTTTCATCTTTAATATTAGCAATAACTAAGCCTTCGATTAAGACTTCTTCATAATAAGTATCAGTTACTAAATCTAAGAAATTTTCATAAGCAGTTTTACTTACTTGTTTAGCTATTTTTCTTAAAGTTGGAAGATTAATACCTAGCATTGTATATTTAGTTTGACATAGTTTACTTTGAAATTCTTTATATTGAAGATTAGCTAAACTTTTTAAATAATCTAAGTAATGTTGATAGTTTTCTTGATTCCAAATTTGTATATTCATAACATCACCAAATTTAATATATCATAATTTTGATTATTTGGTATTTTTTTACATTGCATTATTAAGAGTTATTTTATATAATTATATCAGAACATTTGTTTGTTATTGGTGATGTGTGATGAATGATAATGTTTATATTAAAAGAAATATTTTAAGTATTGATTTAAAAAGCTTTTTTGCGTCTTGTGAATGTGTTGAAAGAGGTTTAGATCCTTTTACTACTCCTTTAGTTGTAGCTAATCCTAAACAAGGAGATGGAGCGATTACTTTAGCAGTTACACCCTATTTAAAGAAACAAGGGGTTAAATCACGTGGAAGACTTTTTGAAATACCTAAAAATGTTAAATATAATATTGTGCCACCAAGAATGAGTCTTTATATAAAGAAAAGTGAAGAAGTTATTGGAGTTTATTTAGATTATGTGGCTAAAGAAGATTTACACGTCTACTCTATTGATGAATGTTTTTTAGATGTCACTGATTATTTAAAAATGTATAAAAAGACTGATTATGAACTGGCTAAAGAAATATTAAGTGAAATAACTAGAAGAACAGGTTTAACAGCTAATGCAGGAATTGGTCCTAATATTTTACTAGCTAAAGTAGCGATGGATTTAGAAGCTAAGAAGTATAAAGATGGAATAGCTAAATGGACTTATGATGATGTTAAAGAAAAATTATGGAAGATTACTCCTCTATCTAAAATGTGGGGAATTGGACCACGTATGGAAAAGAGATTAAATGCTTTAGGAATTAATTCAGTTGGCGATTTAGCTTTATATGATAAAAATAGATTAAAAGATAAATTTGGGGTAATGGGTTTAGAATTATGGGAACATGCTAATGGAATTGATTTATCTAAAATAAGTGATTTAGTTAATGCTAAACCATTAGATAAATCTTATTCAAATAGTCAGGTGTTGTTTAAAGATTATAATGGTAATAATGTTAAAATTATAATTAGTGAAATGGTTGATGTAGTTTGTAAAAGACTACGTACTAATAATAAACAAGCTTCAGTAATTGGTTTAGCGATTGGGTATTCTAAAAATGTTGGTGGTGGTTTTTATCATGTAATGAAACTTGATACACCAACTGATAGTAGTAAAACAATTTTAGATATATGTCTTTTATTATTTGATCGTTTTTATACGAATATGCCAATTAGAAAAGTCGGTGTTAGTGCTGGAAGATTAACCGATAAAAATAGTATTCAATTAAATTTGTTTGAAAATTTTGAAACAGAACAAAAGGAAGAAAATAAAGATAAAGTTGTGGATGAAATAACGGGGAGATTTGGTAAAAATAGTTTACTTAAGGCTTCTTCCCTACTTGGAGATTCAACAATTAAAGAAAGGAATAAAAAGATTGGAGGTCATAGTGCATGACAGATCGTGGAATGATAAAATGGCAACCTTTTAATGCGGTTGCTAGTGGGAATTATATGGTTAATGAAGTATTAAGAAAAAAGAATAAGTTAGCAATGCCTTCTCTTTCAGAAGATCAGCAAAATGAAATTCAAAATAAGATTTTAGATTCTTTTCAAACTCAAGAAGTAGTCAAAATTAAATATTATAAAAATGGTAGAATATATAAGGAAGAAGGAATTATTGAACAAATAGATCGAAATAATCATAATATTACGGTAAATAATGGCCAAAAAGTCTTTTTTGCACAAATTATTGAAATTTGTTAAAAAAAACTTGCATGCCAAAAGAATATATGATATTATTGATATGTTCTCGGGGGATTAGCTCAGCTGGCTAGAGCACCTGCCCTGCACGCAGGGGGTCGCGGGTTCGAATCCCACATCCTCCACCAGAATGATATTTAACTCGGACGTCGGTTCGAGTTTTTATTTCCAATAAAGATTTTTGTTGTAAAATGAAGATCTTTTAAGATATAATACGTATACAATTATTAATTTAAAGGTGATTAGATGAAGAAAATAATTGGTTTTTTTGACAATACGGCTAATGAAGAACTACCCTTTTTTGCACAAATAGGTGTTGTATATGAAGAAGATGGTAAATATTTTATGCAGTATCAATTATCTAAGCAATTCTTTGCTTTAACAGCAATTGTTTGTGATTTAAAGAGTCAAGAAGATATTGAAAATGAAGTTCAAACTTATTTAAGTCAAGGCGTTAGTACAATTAACGGACGTTTTGGTGATTATACTAATAATGATGACTTACCAGGTAATAAGTATTATTTTAAAGAAGTTAGTAAAGAAATATTAACAGCTCCTGGTTTTTATCCAATTACAAGTTTTAAAGCTTATATAGATGATGATATTAAAATAAATGAAGTAAGTCCGGTATATGCTTTTATTGTAGATGGTGGTGAAGCTTTTGTTGGTAATAAAAATTATATTTATAAACAATTAGAAATGTTGTTAGAATATCCAACGTCTGAAGAAGAATGTGAATTTAAAGTTGATATGTTATATGATTTAGAAAGATATGATGACTTAAGTGATGAAGTAGATCGTGGTATAGAAGCTTTTGGAACATCTAATTATAAAGATGGATGGAAAAAGAAGAAAGAAGAAGGTCAAAAACTTAAGCTTGTTTATCAAAAAATAAAACATAAATGCTAGAAAGAACCTTAAAAGGTTCTTTTTTATTTGCTTTTTTTACATATTTAACTATAATAGTAACCAGGTGATTTTATGGAATCTATGACGGAAGAAAAGAAGTATTTAGTTAATGATATTAAAGAGATGAAGAATGGTTCAGTTGAACAGATGGCTTTAGTAACTTATTATAGTTTAGGTAATTATTTTAAAGCATTATTAGCATTTGGCAGAAAAAGTCATGTTACAAAAGATAATTTAAGAGTTATTAAAGAAATGTATCATATTTTAAAGAAAGAAAATGCTTTATTAAACTTTATTTTAAGAAATGTTGATACAATAGATGTTGAAGCAGCGTCAGCAGTTGTAGAAATGTTAGATTCATTAAATGATAAAACGGTTGAATATTATTATGATGTAATTGAAGATGTTGAAGATGCTTGTGAATGTAAGGAAGAAAGACGTGGGATTCGTCCAAAGAAGAATTTCCCTACTCTGACCCAATCTGATAGTTATGCGAGAGAAGTTATTGCTTTAGGAGAAGATTTAGATAGTTTAAAATCATTTTTAGATTATGAACCAGAATTCTGGACCTTTATTAAACCATATTTTAAAACAGCTAATGTTAATTTAGAAACTATGTCAGGAATGTTTTATGTAGCACCAATTTATGAAGAAAATGGTACTGTATGTGGTGTTGATTTATTAGTTCCACAAGTCGTAGATTTAAAATCAGCTTTATTAGCAATAAAGTTATATGAAAAAGCTTATCATATTTATGAAGCGAGAGGTAAAGCTTATAAAAGACCAGATAAACAAGAACAATCTGATTTACCAAGACAATATGAAGAGGAATTTTTACAAGATAAATTAAATTTAGTTTTCAATAAAAAAGATGTGAAGTAATTCACATTTTTATTTGGTTTTCTTCTTCTAGTTCTACAGGGGTTAAAGCTTTTAAAAACTCCTCTTCTATTGGACCACGAAAGGCACGGGCTAGAACTAAAGCTTGATTTATTTTTTCACCATCCATTTTAGTAAAGTCAAGTTCTAAAGGACCAGTTGGTAATGATGGGGTTTTAACGAGAACAAATTCACGCATGAATTCACGAATGGTTCGGCCATTACCTTCTCTAAATGGATGAGTATTAAGTAAATAGACATAGTAAGCAGCTAAAAAGGAAGCTAATTCAGGAAGATAGGAAACTCTTTTGATTTCTTCATTCATCATTTTTAAGTCTTCTTCTAGATAACGATCAATCATTTCGACAGCAGCAAAATAAGAATGATTTTTAGCCATATAAACGATACGATACTCCCCTGCCCAATCATAAAGATCAGAGAAGATATAACGATGAATATCACATAAATGTTTTTTATCAAAATTACCTTCAATAGGTTTTTCATATAATTCAACTAGTTTTTCAAAAGAAACTTCGGCTTCTTTTTCATGAAGTTCATCATTATCAGTAATACCAAATTTGTTTATTAAAGTGTCAGTTCCAGGATATAAGTAGGATTCCCATAAACGCATGTATTCTTCAGGATATTCACTTTTTTCGGCCATTATTTCCACCTCTTTTAAAAACCAATTTCATTCCAGTCGGAGTTGGAAGGTTATGTTTTTGGCGATAACTAGCTACAAAGTCTGGTCTAACATATATACGATCTATTTGTAAGTTAGCTAAAGCTTGAGTAATTGCTTTTTCCTTTTTTGTATTTTCCATATCAACCATATCCCAATTTCATTTTATCACTTTAATTTTTTGATAGCAATATGATTTTAGCCAAGAAAAAAGATGTAATTTCTTACATCTTTTAACTTAATTCTTCAGCTAAATCATTTTCGACAGAAGCAGCTTGTTCTAATTCAACAACTTCTTCTTTTAGTTCAGAATCATCCATAAATTGTTCTTCTAAGAATTCGCTTGGTTCGTCGCTCATAAATTCTTTTTCAAGAATCATTTCAATATTACTATATTGTTTAGCACCAGTACCAGCAGGAATTAATTTACCGATGATAACGTTTTCTTTTAGACCACGAAGTTCATCAACTTTACCTTTAATAGCGGCTTCAGTAAGAACTCTTGTAGTTTCTTGGAATGAAGCTGCTGATAACCATGAGTCAGTCTCTAATGATGATTTAGTAATACCAAGCATTACTGGACGACCAGTAGCAGGAACACCACCATTTAAGATAACTGGTTTATTAGCTTCATTGAAATCATGTAATGATACAGATAGACCTTCAACAAGATCAGTATCGCCACCATCAACGATTTT